>CAIXMD010000067.1 GCA_903920415.1 uncultured Desulfomonile sp. | reverse complement strand
TCAAGCAGTGAAACACCGCGCACGCACAACTTTCAGCTAGAGACTGATGAAACGGACATAAAAGCATCGGACATCACTTTTTAGCGGCTCTAGGTGGGCTTATCGCGTTTTTATGACTGGTGGCAGGACGTTGAGCACCCGTGTTGATCGGTGCGCGTGGTGAGAAAAATCAGACTAAACGAACAAAATAAGTGAATATTAAAATCTATATTCACATTTTATATTAAAGACTTAATTGATATACTTTAAGTAGTATATAAGTCAATAATCTTAATTATATCAAATAGATTCTAGATAAATGATATAAATAATTAAAACTCAAGATTATTTTCTTGACAAATAAATATGTGCAAGTAAAGCTCCTTATTAACAAATCGTTGTCAATGGGAGGGAGGGTATGAAACTAATAAAACCCCACACGCTACTGGTATGTCTAGTTTTTTTGATCACAACATTTACGATGGATGCATCAGCTTGGTACTTCCAAGAGGCTGCTTTTGTAGCCAACCAAACCATGTCTGCTGCCCCCGCCGCCGGCCAAATTAAGGAAATCACCAAGGTTAAGGAGAAAAAGATCGTCAAATGCCGTCCTGGTCAAGGGTACGCATCAGTAAGTACAATCGATGCTTTTACCCCCGACTGCATACTCCCAGTCACCAGGCCCAGAGGATGGGAATTGGAAGCCGAAGCTCTGTATGCGAGAACCAAAGGCAAGGTGCGCTTCTCCGTAAGCAACTTCGGAAACTGGGGAACGGCTGTGCAAGACGTGGACATGAACTCCGACTTGGGCCTGCCTGAACACTACTGGATAGGCTCATTCTCAGCCAGGTATGGGTTTAAGCCCCGTTGGTCTGTCCGATACTCGGTTATGCCTACGGTCATTGATGCGACCGCCTCCACAAATTCAAGTTTTAATTTCGGTAATATGATGAATACCTTCGGGCAGAACACTAAGGTAAAGTGGGAGAGACTCTACCAGCGGATCGGACTCGTTTACGACCCGATTAGGACTCCTACAGTCAGGGTGAGCGTGTTCGGAGACTATGTTCGGTTAAACGATAAACTATCGGTCGTACAACTGGGATGTTGCGGTAGCACCTTTGACAATGACCTTAATATGGCAATGGCAGGACTGGAATTTGAGAGATGTCTTAAGGTGAGCCGGCTTTGCAACACTCTTTCTGTAGAGTGCAAGGCTGGGATTGCATTCGGCGACGCTGCTGTCGGATCTGACCTCGCCACAGGGCTCAAGTACAGTATTCCTATGAACAATGGCCGCTGGGGCTTTGTCAAGGGCGGTTACCGACAGCTTACGTTCAAGAAAAAATACAGTGATGCCAAAATGATGGATACTGCAATGGAGGGCGGCTTCATCGAGGCCGGATTGATTTTCTAGAACCAGATTATAATTACTGAGATTTCTTAAGAGGGAAACGGCTCATTAGTACTCTTTCATGATGACCCAGCAAAAAACTCTTCGTTCAAGCCCGACCGTTTCAGTGCCCGTTTCCCTCCCAGGTCGACAAGCCCGGTCGGGCTTTTTTAATTTCATGCCCGTGGATATTTTCTCAGTTCTTGATACGCAAGAAAAAATGGTAGATATTAGCTCTATATGTCAAGCCCGTTTGTTTTAATATAAAAAAAGCTTGCGAACAATGAATCTCAACGAGCAGGTCCTGGAGATTATTCTGAAAAATCCAGGAACATCAAAGAAAATCCTAGCGGAAAGGTTCGGTCTTTCCTTATATAGACTTAATCGTCTGTTTCGCCATATAGAGCGCGATTTGAACGGCCGGACACTCGTGCACGACGACGAACGCGGGGTCTGGATAGTACGGCTGGATGACTCCAAGTGCTTGGGAATGGAGTGGATGGGGTTTCAACAGGGTGGATACCGACAATGTGATTGCAAGTCACTGTTTCAGGACGGTCGCTGTTACGAGCACTCAGGATGCGAAGACATTGAGATGGTCGCTTTTAACAGAAAGCTGGATTTCCTGGCAGGTCCTGGAGATCCTACTGCTCGTAGTTTAAGCCAATTGACCATGGAAGTGGTTCGAGACCTCATGGCTAACCTGGAACGGATTATCCCGATTACCAGGAGAAACCTTAAGAACAAGTTGGAACTATTGAAAATCTTGTCTGCAGCGTGTGTTGCATTGAAATGGAAAGAAAAAATGCGCCGACAGCGCACAGAAGGCTATGTACCTCATGAATTTGCTGCGCGTAGCAGGCAATCATCAGTGAATCCCTTTGAGTACTCCCTGAAGAAGTATTTTGCAGAGCTTGAGATCCCTTTTGATTCAGACAAAGACCAGGTATTGAAAGCGTGGAAGAGGCTGGCCCTGTGCTATCACCCTGATGTCATGGGATCCGATGGGGACGAAGAAAAGATGAAGGCAATTAATCTGGCCAAGGACAGCATTTTTAGAGTTAAGCGGTGGGACTAATTGAGTTGCGATTTTGGAAGCTTGAAGGGAGAATTGCTAATGAAAACGGGGGTTACCCCCTGAAATGAAATAAGGGAACGCACCTGCGCCCCCTTATATAAATTGTCTCAAACACGTCGGATGGACCACCTCTACCAGTAGGCTCCGAAAAAACCTTCGCTAGGCGCTGCCATGAGTGTCAGAGG
>CAIXMD010000066.1 GCA_903920415.1 uncultured Desulfomonile sp. | reverse complement strand
TCATTCAGAGAATCAGGCCCCAATGATTTCACCAAGAAAAATTTCCGTAAACTATGGCAGGCCGCCCAAGAAGACATGGAACGCAAGAAACTGAACAGAATTGACCTCAACGAGTACGGGGGAGAGGTCAGCAGCTATCTAAACTCGTTCAACAACGACCTCAGCCACCGGATCTGCCCCTTGTGCGGCAAGCGGGCATCCGATGCCTCGGTTGAGAAGTCCGAATTGCTTGGGCAGGTAGATTCGGCTTGCAAGCTGTGCCGTGACCACGTTTTCTTGGGTACAAATCTCGTCAAGAAGAATCGCTTGGCCATACTCACCTCAGATGCTGAACTCAGTGACCCAGCGAATTGCCTGTTCGAGCCCATTTTCGGAAAATACCAGGTGAGTTTTTCCACCGGAGCCATGAATGACCTTGCTCGTCAAGGCAAGCTCCTCAGGTATTGGAACCTCTCACTGGGCGATGACGGCAGCATCCCTACCGGCATCACTGCACGGCTTATTAATGGCTACATCCCGGTCTACAAGGATGAAGACGAGTGTGACGAACGAATACTCGTGGGGGAAAAAAGCGAAGGCAAGAAACTCGAACTCATTGAGCAGATCCGTCCGGGAGATCCGAAAACACTCGAACACATTGCCTGCAAGGCGCTCAATCCTTCTCCCGAGGGCGGGACACCTATGGGAGTAGCGGCGCTGGGCATTCTAAAAGCTGATGTCGACGAACTGGGAAGCCTCATGGCGTGGGGGCTGCCACAGCAGAGCTTCACTCTTTCGCGGCTGGCCACCTTGAGCCGTCAGCTCGATTTCTTCTTCAGTCTTCACCTGCCCCATCTCCTGAAAACGAACCCGGAATATAGCGACGTCTACACGGTCTTTGCCGGAGGAGACGATCTGTTCGTCATCGGTCCATGGAACCGGATTATAGGCCTGGTGAGTCGACTGAAGAATGATTTTGCCGATTATGTGTGCCGCAACCCCAATATACATTTCTCGGCTGGAATCGGGTTGCGGAAAGCGCATACCCCGCTGGAGCAAATGGCGCGTGATGCCGAGGAATCACTCGAAATGAGTAAGGCGGCTAATCGTAATCGCGACACGATTTCTGGTCGCCTCACGATTTTTGGGCAGACCGTGACGTATGATGAACAGGACGAATTGGCTCAGATAAAGGCCGATTTGTTGAGATGGCTGCACGATGAATGGGTGAACAGCGCGATGCTGTATCGATTGAATCGCCTGATTGACATGGCGGGCCTGGAGCAAAGACTTTTATTGCGGGCACAACCTTTTCGACTGGCGGACATGGCCTGCACAAAGTGGCGGGCGTACCTGGCATATTCCGCCGAGAGAAACCTCGCCAAGAAGCTCACCGGAGCGGATCGTGCGGCCGCGGTTCAGGAAATGTCCCAGGCAATCGCCGGATGGCTGACAAAGTTTGGCAGCAAAGTCAAGATACCCCTTTGGGAAGTTCTGTATAACAGGAGGTAAATAGGGAGCCATGGATGACAGGAATTTTCAAAAAAGCATGAACAAGGGGCCTGAGACAATATCCAAGCCCCAGGGCTCAGTGTCGGGAGCCAAGATTGAATTTTGGCTTGACAGAAGCGCAAGGCGTATGGATCCGAAACTCTTTTCGGAGAAGG
>CAIXMD010000065.1 GCA_903920415.1 uncultured Desulfomonile sp. | reverse complement strand
TCGGCATGTCGCTCTTCATATCTGTACCTCCCCATCCAGCGGAATGGTGAAACTGAACCTGCTCCCCGTACCGAACTCACTTTTTACCCAGACTCTGCCGCCGTGTAGTTCCACCAGTTGACGGGTCAGCGCCAGGCCGAGACCGGTCCCTTCATATTGTTTGGTATAAACCAATTCCAGTTGTGTGAACGGCTTGAAAAGTTTGGGGATATCTTCCTCCCTGATTCCCATGCCGGTGTCCACTACGGTTATGTTTATAAAATCCCCTTCTCGCTCTGCGAGCACGGTAACAGCTCCGCCCATCGTGGTGAATTTGACCGCATTTGAAATCAGGTTAAACAGAATCTGCTTTAGTTTCCTCCGATCTGCCTTGATCTGTACATCAGCCTGGGGTGTCAGTTCCATGTTGATACTAATTCCATCTTTTTGAGCCCTGTCCATGAGCATCATTAGCGAGGCATTCACTATTTCCCGAACAGAAAAAGTGCTTAACTCAAGCTCCATCTTTCCTGACTCCACTTTGGATATATCAAGAATGTCGTTAATAAGGGAGAGCAGGTGTTTACCGCTGGTAAGAATGTTATCAACATAATCGGATTGTTTTTTGTTTATTGCGCCAAAGTACTGATCTTGCAATACTTCGGAAAAGCCGATTATGGAGTTGAGCGGGGTACGGAATTCGTGACTCATGTTGGCCAGAAAATCGCTCTTGGCACGGTTGGCGAATTCGGCGGATTCCCATGCATGTTTGAGGTTTTGCTCATGCAGCTTAATTTCTGTAATGTTGGTATGAGAAATGACAGCAAACTGTGAGTCGTCGACAAAAAACTTGTTAACCACACAGATAAACCAGCGTTCCTTATCAGGGCTATTGCAGGAGTATTCCTTTGTGAATTCCGGAATGGTTCCGTTTAATACCCGTTTAATGCCAGTTACAAAGTCTTTGGCAGGATCGCCATCCTGCCCATCGATTGGCTGACACACAGAAAAATAGTTAGCACCAACACCACACAGAGCATAAATACCGTCATTTTTATTGGCAAAATTGTTCCATGCACGGTTGGTAGTAATAATGGTTCCCTCTGCATCAATAACACAAATATTTGCCGGCAGACCGTCGAGAATTGCCGCGCGGTGCAATAACTCTTTCTCAATCTTATTAAAATCTGTGATGTCAGCGAATGTTACCATCAGATTGTCAGAGTCTATTTTGTGAACACTTATCTTCAGTACCAGGGCAGTGCGGCCCACGATATTTGCAGCAATTGTCACGTTAAGATTGTCGCAAACGACTCCGCAGGTGCCTGCATATTCGTCGATTAATCTCCGGATTTGTGGCGCTACAGGGTCAATGACGGTAAAAAGATTGCTGAAAAAACCTGCGCCTGACAGAGGGGTGAGCAGTGCCGTCGCACGCGGCGAAAGCATTTTGATGTCGCCGTCAGTTGAAATCTGAGCCACAGCTACGGGCATTCGGTAAAGAAAACCCATCATTTCATTATTGTCTAAGCCAGGCTCTGTAATATACATACGTTACCTTTGGACTAATATGTAACGGGTTGAACACCCCGGTGAGTAGAGTAACCGCAGTTGTACTTTGGTAGGGCGCATACGCCAGCTAAGTATGAAGTCGACAACTGCATCAAGTGACGCTCCTTCAGTAATGGCATCTTCGAAGCGCACTGCAACCAGGAAGTTATTCATACACTGCGCAAGTTCGGTGAACACATTTTTTCCAAGAGCATCGGCTGGCCTGAGCCCTGACAGTTTCGCTTCATAGGTGTTGTACTTGCACACTATATTGTCGCCATTAAAACCAATGACACCAAAATCAAGAGTATCAAGTTCAATACTGTCCAATGCTTCTAAACTCGCCAAAATACCAGTTTGTTCAAATGAGATGGTCATATAAGTCTCCTCTGTGTTTT
>CAIXMD010000064.1 GCA_903920415.1 uncultured Desulfomonile sp. | reverse complement strand
CTTTGCAGTGCCATGATCATTGAGAGACGTCCAGGCCTTCAGAGTATGGAAGCCGCGTGATAGTTCAAAACCGTAGTCGGAGACCTAGGGTACGTCGACTTCAGTCAAGCCGAACTCTCCCCCGCTGTTGTCAACGCTATGCAGGTTCGGTAAAATCAGTACCAGATCCGGTCAGAATCACAAGAGTACCCTGCAAGAGTATTTTGTCACGAATGCACTTCTGTGATGTTGCCCATCCCCTTGAGGGTGATGTCCGTTCGTAGCGCTTGTAATACGGTGGGTGGAAAGTTCGGCCAGCCAACTTAGTTCTTGACCTGTTAGGTGCGCTCCGTTACCCTGTAAAGGCTAGGTAATCGTCTTTTCAGCGACTTAAAGATAGTTTTGCTGCTGTCCGGCATTGAGGAGTCCCATATAGTCTGGCGTAAAAGGGGCAGGCCTACGACTTTGGCACCGGCTCCAGAACACCGAAATGGCAATTCAGTAGCATGATTCTGGGTCATATTTGTGTATTCTTGCAGGAGCTTTTCCGATGACAAAGAGTGGTAAGAACAATGGACTTACGGACGTGGAGGGGATCATGGTCGGTCATTACTCCTCTTTGGCAGACGCCAGCGGTGTGACGGTCATTCTTTGCAAAGCTGGCGCCGTGGGTGGAGTCGACGTGCGGGGCTCCGCTCCAGGAACCAGAGAAACAGACCTCCTTGCTCCTCTCAATTTGGTGGAAAGGGTCCAAGGGGTTGTGCTGAGTGGCGGTTCTGTGTTCGGACTCTCAGCAGCCGACGGAGTTGTTGCATGGCTTGCGCAGCGAGGATGGGGTTTCCCGCTTACCAACGGCAAGGTCGCTCCCATCGTCCCTGCGGCAGCGCTATTCGATCTAGGTCGTGGCAAGGAGTACGTTCCACCCATTGGGCCAGAATGGGGGATTGGGGCATGCGACTCGGCATCCGCAGGTCCGATCCCAGTCGGGTGCGTAGGAGCAGGCACAGGGGCCGTATCTGGAACCATCAAAGGAGGCATTGGCTCTGCAAGTGAAATCTTGATGTCCGGTCTTACCGTTGCGGCTCTAGTCGCGGTGAACTCGCTGGGGTCTGTGATCAATCCAACTTCTGGCGTTCCTTGGGAGTTCCACCTGGAGGTCGACGGAGAATTCGGCATGGTGGGGAGACGCTCTGTCAAATTGCCTCCAGCGACTGCTCCCACTTCGCCGTCCAACACTACCATAGGTGTCATCGCTACCGATGCGGCTCTGACCAAAGCACAGGCCCAAAAAGTCGCTCAGATGGCTCACGATGGGCTCGCTAGAGCGATTAGGCCAGCACATACGATGTTCGATGGCGACACCATATTCTGTATGGCCACGGGAGAACATAGTCTAAGAGAATCCGAAGGTTTTTTCTCTGCGCCGATGGCCGAGGCCCTGAATGAACTAGGGCGTGCAGGTGCGGATTGCATGTCAAGGGCTATTGTTCGAGCCGTTATGGAAGCGAACAGCATGGGAGAAATAAGCGCTTTTAGAGATCTGCAACCGCTATGAGCCCACTTTATCTATGTCTCTTCTCATCCCCGAGGTGGAAGGCTACACGGAGAACGGGAGTTTCAAAAAAGGCCGCGTCCAGCAACCGTTGAATCCGGCCGTTAGAGTATCGTTGACTGAAGGCCTGTTACATCTGATGAACAAGGAAAGAGAATCTCCACAAGGACATTCTCCGCAAAATGTCTCTATTGCGTACGGAAGATAAGTGTCTTGTCCTATTTCACGAAATTTTTGAGTGCTTGGGCGGCTCTGAACCGAGGGACCTTGGTTGCGGGAATCTTTATCTTGGCTTTTGTTCTAGGATGCACTCCTGTACGGGCCTTGCGCTCAGCAACAACAAAAGTCCCCAGGCTGTCCAGCCGCACCTTACCCTCTTTCTTGAGACTTTCTTTTATGGCGTTTACACTTGGGCTTCCCTGTCATTTGTTACCGATAACGAAGTCGACACTCCTCATTCGTATTTATTCGTTTTCAATTCTGGAATAGGCCATTCTCTCAAGCATTCCCGCCCTGAGCGCTGGCCGAATAATCTCGGCAGAGAACTGCGACTCGTCAGCGGGGGAAAGAACGGATTCGGCTTCTCGATTGATCTTCGATAGAAACCTCTCCACAGTTGGAATGACTGTTTTTTCTACAAATTCCCGGTCCAGTGGAATAAATGCTCCTGAGGTCATGTAGTAATCACCTAAAGGAAGGACTCTCCCGGCAAACATCATGCCTCGAATGGCTGAGCTTGAGAGTCCGACGTCCAGCAACAAGAGATTCTCCGAGCGGAGAAGGTCGAACAACGTCACTCCTCCAGCACGCTCGATGTCCCTCACCTGAAAAATGGAATAATGAGAGTGCAACATGGCTTGTAACAAGATCACGTCATCTGATGCTTCAGGAGGAGCAAAGTCCTCTGCGTATCTTTGGATAGCGTTTTTGCCTCTCTTTCTGTAAGAGTAAATGCAATAATCCAACAAGACATCCATCTCTTGCATGTTTCCGAAAATGAGGCCCTTTCCTTTCCGAAGTCCTAGCCTCTTGGCACAATCCATTATGGCAGGCCTGGAGAGGCATTTCATAATGGCAGAAGTCAGATTTGGCCCAGCCTGTCGTAGTCTTTTGTAATCAGAAAAAATTGAATAATCTCGGGGGAATTTTATCAAACCCATCGCCAACTCCTTCTCCGCTTTAAGTGTGGACCTCAGCCGCACTGAATGAACCTGGTTACTGGGGGCCAAAGAATAAGTAGATATACGCCCATGTGCACCTCTACCGGCCGCCTGTGACATCGGGGGAATCCTGGACCCCCCGTACGACCGGCGGAGGGTTCCACTTGCCCACAAGGACTTCCATTTTCGGAGCATACAGGCGCATGGTCAGGTTGAAGGGACCTTTGGGGGCAGGAAGCCAGTTGTCCTCCTTGTCTGCACCCGGGCTCTCAGTCTGGAAATAGAGGTCAAGCGAACCGTCGGGGTTGTATTTAAAAGGCATCCAGCTACTAACTGCAAAACGATTGAGGCTATTAGCAACCTGGAAACCGTCTTGGTCATAGACAGTGATTGACCAGAAAGCGTCCACGGGCGGAAGGGCACTCTTGTCGAAGTGGATCGCGTACTTGTTCGCTCCATCGAGTGGTTTTCCTGTGTCATCGCTCAGATTCATCGGGTAAATAGCATCTTCTGGGACGTTCGCGCCGAGGCCTTGCTGGGCAATGATAGCACGCTTGAGGTAGTAGTTTCCGTATACCCCCATCGTATCGGTATTCATGGACCATCCATTCACGACCCTGGCCAGACTCGGAACCTTCCACTGCATGAGCTTTTGAGCTTGCTCGGGCACGCTTTCAAGAGCCTTCTTAACGGCAGGGTCGAGTTTGTCTATGTCAAAGCTCTTCCCCGGTTCGATACCGATGCGTTTCATCAGAGCTATGATTGGCTGGTCCGTGAAATGAGGTGGGTGAAGCTTCAGGAGTTCGGCTGCATAGGCGAAGAACTTAGCGGCTGGCATTGTGTCGACCTGAACCTTCGGGGGTGTCTTCATGTCAACCGTCGGATCGATCTTGACCTGAAGCGGTTCTGGGTCCTTGCCGAGACGTGACTGTGGTGTGATCTTAAATCCCGCCTGGAT
>CAIXMD010000063.1 GCA_903920415.1 uncultured Desulfomonile sp. | reverse complement strand
CTTATCATAGAATCCGCGGAACGTATCTTTGCCACCCGCGGTTTTCACGATACGACTATCGCTGATATTTCTAATGATTCCGGGGTACATGAGGCATCTATCTTCCAATATTTCAAAAGCAAAGAAAATCTGATCGTTACCGTTCCGGAAAGACATCTTAAAGAGACTCTGGCAGGCATCACTGAGCATCTTCAAGGAATGAAGGGGGCCGAGCCCAAGATTAGGAAGTTGCTTTGGCATCAGCTCAGAGATCTCTCTGTTAATAAGAACTACACCTCAATTTTGCTTCGTGAACTCCGGACATTACCTGCTTTCTACCAATCCCCGGCATATGAAATGATTCGAGAATACAGCGTCTTCGCTGTTGTGGCCATTAGAGAGGGTATACAGGACCAAGAAGTGGACGCTGACATAGAGGTTATTCTCGTTCTGGAGATGATTTTCGGCGCGATCGACAGCATTGTTTTGCGATGGCTTTTTTTCGGCGATCCCTATGATCCCAATGAGGCCGCGGATGCTCTGTACTCGTTAATAAAAGCAGCGATATGGAGGCGCGAACAGCCGGTCGGATATGAAAATGGAGATGAACCTAGCCGTGGAGAGCTTAGGCGGCGTACGATAATGGAAGTCGCCTCGGAAGTATTCGGTAAAAAAGGTTACGGCGGTGCCACCATCTCCGAAATAGCCGGAAAAGCAGGCATAGCCGAAGCTTCCATTTATCAATATTTCAAGAGCAAAGAACAACTACTTCTCTCAGTTCTGGGCACCTGGTTCATCGAATTGGCCGATGAATTGGAGCGCGTTTTTTCCGGGGCATTAAATCCCTATGAACGACTCTTATACTTGCTGAGAAGGTGGGCTCTGGATTTTCAGATTCGAGAATGGGAGACTCGTGTTTTAATACTGGAATTGTACAGGAATCCCAAATTTTATGAATCTCAAGAATATCGGAACACCCGGCGTTTCTGGAAACTGATAAGATCTACTGTGGAAGCCGGACAACACAGCGGCCATTTCCGTAAGGATTTCGAAATCAGTTATTACCTGCATCTCGTTCAAGGCGCATTCGAGCATGAGGCGCTCGCTCGCATGATGCTCTCCAAAAAACAACCCACCATCGCCAGTACGGAACAAATGATCAACCTTCTCCTCAGAGCTATAAAGGCTTGATGTTGCTGGTTGGAAACCCCGCGGAGTTTCGTACAGCCATCGGCTTGATTTGATGACTTCGATCCACCGAGCAATTATTCCATCATCCTTAGAAGGCTATTACATATGTTGTCGGGAAAAATTACCCTTTCCCGTGTCTAAGATACTCTTGATCTATAACATGGGCACCCAAACCGCATACACAATTCGCTGAAAATCGTTCAATTTTGAAAACCTACCTAGAGAAGAGATGGAGTGAGAACCAACGCGATTACTGGTGACTATCGTCGATTACGCCCCGAGTATGTGAGAAGGAATAGGCAACGCCAGAGGGAGCGGGATCAGCAATACAGAGCCCGATCGAGTCTGATTGCAAAGATGGTGTGGTCCTCGTGCAGCCCTTGTTATCTGCATTTGTCAAGTGTCGTGAGATATGCGGTCTGACTGCGTCTAATCGCCTTCCACGCTATCGTCCTCACCAGCCTCCTCATCATCTTCCAGCACATTTGTGGGTAGCAAGGCGGTGGCCTCACCAACTGGAAGCTCTTGCACGTCCTTGAGCTTCCTCCCGACGGCTCTTGACCTCACCTTGGCCTTCTCGATTGTGTCCGATACCTGATGCAGCTTCTTCTGCACTGCGTCCAGAACATCGCCATACTTCGTCCACTCGGTCTTGACCGCTCCAAGAAGGTTCCAGACCTCGCTAGAACGCTTCTGGATAGCCAGCGTACGGAAGCCCATCTGAAGGCTACTCAAAATCGACCACAGTGTAGTCGGGCCAGCGATAACCACACGGCACTCCCGTTGGATGAACTCGGTCAAACCCGTCCTACGGATGACTTCGGCAAAGAGGCCCTCTATGGGCAAGAACAAGATGCCGAAGTCCGTGGTCTTCGGCGGGTTTAAGTACTTGTTGCAGATGTCCCATGCACATGCCTTGACACGATTCTCAAGGTGCTTTCCTACCTGCTCCACCCCTTCTACATCGGCCCTCTCTTGAGCCTCGATCAGACGTTGATAGTCCTCGACAGGGAACTTGGCATCGATCGGGAGCCAGACGGTCTCATCCTTTTCCGCACCTTGTCCCGGCAACTTGATCGCAAACTCGACACGCTCGCCACCATCCTTCGTGGCCACGTTGGTGGCGAACTGATCGGGATTGAGTACCTGCTCCAACAGCGCCCCAAGCTGCACTTCACCCCACGTCCCACGCGTCTTGACGTTCGTGAGTACCTTCTTAAGATCGCCAACACCCGTGGCAAGCGTCTGCATCTCCCCAAGCCCCTTGTGCACCTGCTCCAGACGTTCACTGACTTGTTTGAAGGACTCGCCAAGACGCTTTTCCAGCGTCCCCTGAAGTTTCTCGTCCACGGTCTGCCGCATTTGGTCAAGCTGTTTGGCATTGTCGACCTGTATGCTTTGGAGTTTGCCTTCCACCGTGACCCTGACCGCCTCCAGTTTTTTCTCATTTGAATCCGAAAGCTTTCCAATCGCAGATGACATGGTTTCAAGCTGCGCCTTTTGGACATTGGCCAACTCGCCCATTGTATTGGTGGTGGCTTCCGTGATCCCCTTGAGTGCTGCGATGACCTCTTCCCTTAACTGTTTGGCTCCGGTGGCGGATTCCGTTCGAATACCATCGAGTTTCTCGCCACTGGTCTGCGTCAATGAGGCTATCTGCCCTGAGAATGCATCAAGCTGAACTTTCTCGGCGACGGCCAAATCTTTCATCGTTTTTGCCATCGTCTCCGAAATGCTCTTAAGCGTAGCCACGACCTCTTCTCGTAGCTGCTTCGCTCCAGCAGCGGATTCGGCACGGACACCATCGAGTCGTTCTCCGCTCGCCTTTGCGAAAGAGCCAAGCTGGTTAGCGAATGCCTCAAGCTGTGCCTTTTGTGCAGAAGCCAGTCCGCTCATCGTCT
>CAIXMD010000062.1 GCA_903920415.1 uncultured Desulfomonile sp. | reverse complement strand
CAGTGTTTACTATTTGGTGATTCGTTTCAGATGGCCTCGAGCGCGGGACAGCCAGGAACTCTTAACTTTTCGCAAACCTATCGTGAGACTTCAAGTGGTTCCGCGACCGAGAGCGTGCCGGAAACAATATGGAGGTGCCGCATTATCGCGGAAATACGGGGGGATTTCTCACGATTCGATGACGACACAATCCCCATGTTCAGATTGGGTGGCTTCACCTTCGGCTACTATGCCACGACTCTGGGTAAGTTGAGGCAAAACAAGGACGCGGAGGTTAAGACGGATGCCGTGGCCGGATCCGGATCGATGCGTTACAACTACAAAGCTATGGTGGACGGTGTCGAACAGACCTATGCCTGGGTGTCCTTTGCCTGGGACAAAGAGTGCTTGAAGGTGGAATTCAAAGCGGAGGTCGATGAAACGAAGCTTACACCGGATCTGAATATGCCGGTGGAATTACATCTGGAAAGAAGCGATGGCACGATAACCGGTGTTACGAGCTGCTATCTGGCTTTCGGAGACAAGCGATTTCATGCCTCAGCCGGGCTGCCCTACCGGGGCGCTGCGACAAAATCAAGGGACGCATCGAACAATGAGGTCTACGATGTAGCAGTGGGAGAGGAGAACGGCGTCTTAGTCGAGAAACGGTACCTCCCTGAGTTGTGAGTTCGGACGATTTTTGCGAATCCTGCTGCACAACCGGTTCTGCATCAAGGTAAAATGCAGCTAAGAGTTGTTTGTGGATTAAATGTCGTTTTTTGTACGACAAACTATCGAATACTCAGTTTTCAGAGCCCATTTTTCTCTATTAAAGGCACTTCAAGAACTTCACCGAAAAGCTTTTCTCAAGTGTGGCAAAAGTCCATCGAGAAGGACCGCTTGCGCTTTTGCAGTCTCAAGGTTATAAGAGATGCTCACGGGGTGTAGCGCAGCCTGGTTAGCGCGCGTGCCTTGGGAGCACGAGGCCGCCGGTTCGAATCCGGCCACCCCGACCATTATCTTTTGCTCTGCATTTTCCGGAGAATTGAGCCACACCTCAACCCTTTGTTATTGCGTAACCCTTTCGTCTCATCATCCTCGTCAATCCTGAAAGGCAGTCAGAAACCATGAAGTTCGCACCGACCCGCGTCATTCGCTTATTGATAGCAATAATATTGGTCCTGATCGTTACCGGCACTCTTTGTTGGGCGGATCGAGGCGATTCCGGCAGCCTACTCAAACTGACGATTATGTATATGAACGATCCACACGCTCACTACGTGCCTTATTCCAAGGAAGGTTCGTCAGGTCTGATAGGAGGATTCGGCAAAGCCCGCACGGTGATGTCCGAGCTTCAGGCACAGAATCGGCAACTCGGCAAACACACTCTCATTTTCTTGGCCGGTGACCTTCTTATGGGCACGCCTTTCTCTACCGCATTCAAGGGACAACTTGGCGTCACCTTAATGAACACAATGCAATTCGACGCAATGGTTGTGGGGAATCACGATTTTGATTATGGACAAGACAATTTGATGTCAAATGTCAAGTCGCGCATGAAATTTCCTCTGATCAGCGCAAACATCAAGACCCAGTCAGGTGACTACGTTTTTCAAAGGTCCTTGATCAAAGACATCTCCAATCCAAAATCAAGAATAGTAATTCTGGGACTTACCACCGCTGATACACCTGTGACCACTTTTCCAGACAATGTGAAAGATCTGGTCTTCGACGATCCGATAAGAACAGCACAAGAAGTCTTGCAAGGCGTTAAGAATCGTGATCTGGTAATCGCTTTGACCCATCTTGGTGTTGAAGAAGACAAGCGATTGGCCGAGGCTTGCCCCAAAATTGACATTATCATCGGGGGCCACTCACACACGGTTCTTTCCAAACCGATAAAAGTGAATAATGCTGTTATCTGTCAAGCGGGAGCCTATGCGGAATACGTTGGAAAGCTTGACCTAGAGGTTCAGGACGGCAGGGTGATCAAATATGACGGAGAGTTAATTTCTCTGGGGCCTGAAATCAAGGAAGACCAAGAGATTGCATCAATAATCGACGACTTCAAGAGTAAAATGGATTCGAGTCTTGACAGCGTAATCGGCAGGACCGAAGTATTGCTTGAAGGCAGACGCAGCTCAGTGAGGTCCGACAGGGGGACCAATCTGGGACGTCTCATATCCTATAACATGGCTCTAAACACTCAATCCGACACCGCATTGATCAACGGTGGGGCCATAAGAGCGAGCTTTCAAGAAGGCAATATCACTCTAGGAGAAGTGTACATTGTCCTGCCCTTTTCAGATACCGTGGTTACAATGGACCTGACAGGAAAAGATATTGCCGAAGTTCTCCAGAGAAGCGCTGAACTCCCGGACGGCAGCGGTGGAAAACTACAGTCATTCGGCATAGAATTTGGCGATGACGCAGGAAGTTTGAGAATCAAAAAAATAGGCGGTCGTGATTTCCAACCAGGAAAGGTATACTCGGTAGCAACAAACAACTT
>CAIXMD010000061.1 GCA_903920415.1 uncultured Desulfomonile sp. | reverse complement strand
GCTTTTGTCACCATAAATAAAGGTTTTACACCGTCAGCTCGACTGAACCATGAGCTTAAGGCATTTGTGCGCACAAACCTCCATTCTCAAATACTCCTCGCGGAAATAGCTTTTCTCGACGAGCTGCCTAAGACCATTTCCGGAAAACTCTTAAGAAGAGTACTGAGAGCTAGGGAACTTGGACTGCCCAGCGGTGATACTTTAAAATTGAGGGGTTGATCCGGGAGGATGTTCAAATCTGAAACAGAGAGTTTGGGAGCCAACAGAGTTGAAGAGGTGAAACCTTAAAAGTGTGTGAGAGAAACGGTGATTATGGAAAGACGGATAAACTACATTCTCTTCATTGATTATTTTTTGTTCTTGCTGGTTCGTGTAATCGAAGTTGTCTTCAGCCGGCTACCAGAAAAGATGGCTCTCTCTCTGGGACGTTTTTTGGGAAGACTAGCCTATATTTTTTTCCCAGACCGTCGCAGAGCCGTCCTGGAAAATCTTACCATCGCATTTGGGCTGGAGTGTTCCAGGGTGTGGATTGTCCGGACTGCTCGCAAGAGTTTTGAGCATCTTGGACTTCTCACAGTCGAATTTTTCCGCATACGCCGCTGGACACAGCAAGAAATGGCCGAAAGAATAATTATTGAGGGAAAGCTTCCTTTCAACCTTACCATGCTGCCGGGCTACCACGGGATCTGCCTCTTAAATTCTCATTTTGGATGTTTCGAGGTAAGCGCAGCGACGGTAAAATTTCTCGCCATGCGGACGAATCTTATCGTTACCGGTCTGAAGAATCCTTTTCTCACAAGATATTTTTTCAACCGGGGGGGAAGAGGAGATGAGGAAACTGGAATAAAGACTTTTCCCGACAAGGGAATGGCAAAAGAGATGATTCGTTTCCTTCGAGCGGGTGAGATGTTGGCGTACCTCGCGGACCAAAGAGGCGACGCTGAAAGAGGTATCTTTGTTAACTTCTTCGGGGCACCTGCGCCGGCAAACGAGATCTTCGCTCGGTTGGCAATAGATGGAGAGGCCCGTGTTCTACCTCTTTGCACGTACCGTCTGGATGACGGGCGCTATCGCAGCATTTTCGGTGAAGAAATACGTCTACAATTGACAGGGGACCAACATAAAGACCTGACAACCGTCAGTCAGCAGTTTCACAACATCTTCGAAGAGTGGCTGCGCTTGAAACCTGAACAGGGGTTCTGGCTGCAACGCAAATGGCGGCGTAAACCGTCCCGAAGGCGCCCAGTAAAAACTTCGGCCGAGTCCAGTCAAGGTCTAAATCCCGAGGCCAAACACTAAAAAGGCGGTAGAATAGCAGTTCTCGAAAGTTTTTACCGATTGGTGGCAGTTTTGAGCATCCGTTCCCTGGGAGCGCAGGCTTCCAGCCTGCACTGGGGGTTACAGAATTTTTTGCAGGCAAGATGCCTGCGCTCCCAGCTTAACCGAAAAGACTTTTGAGAAGCAGAATACATCCGGTCTTGACTTTGAGCCTAGGGCCGTAACTTCTCGTTTATTGGGCATAAAAATATACTACAAGGTCCTGGTTGGAACCTTTACCCGTTTTTTCTTCGAGGTTTCTTTGGCCGTTTTTTTCACTTTACCCCTTTTCTCTCGAAGAACAGGTTTTTTCTCTACTTTTATCGGTTCCTCGATCTCGGCGGACACCTCTTTTTTCTCAATAGCATCAGCAATCTCAGGAGTAGGCTTCGGTCCAAATTGACTTGCAATAAGCTTGATTTCAGTTGCAAGCCTTTCAAAGGCCCATCCTATCTTGGGAAATGCCAACGCCTCCACCAATTGGTTGAGGGTATCAGGCATGATTCCACGTGCTACCAGTGGAGAACAGTTGCAGTCCTCTTTCCCCACGGAATAATATCCTGCGGCATGAGCATTTGCGAGAAATCCTGTCCAAAGGGAAACACAAATCGCCATCGCGATGATATGGGATCGCATCTGAATTCTCCTGTGCAAAATAAGTGTAATTTTATTATAATGAAATTGTAGTAAAAATCAAGAGGTTAATTGATGATGGGCGTATTAGTTGCCTTCCTTCAAGATTCATAGTATTTTTACAGATTGCCTGATTAGAAAACCTCATAGAGAAATCGAGGAGATTTTCATGGGTGAAAACTTATTACCCAAGACTTATGATCCGTCAACAATCGAGGGGAAATGGTACAATTTTTGGCTCGAGAATAAACTATTTAGAGCCGATGACAAGAAAACCGGCAAAGATTACTCCATTGTAATTCCTCCTCCCAATGTCACGGGCTCTCTCCACATGGGCCACGCTCTCAATAATACCCTTCAGGACATTCTCGTGCGGTATCACCGGATGAACGGATACAATACACTCTGGATGCCCGGCATGGATCATGCGGGTATTGCCACCCAAAACGTAGTGGAGCGTCAATTGGCTCAAGAAGGTCTCCACAGGGAAGATCTCGGAAGAGAGAAATTTGTCGAGCGTGTTTGGGCCTGGAAAGAACAGTCTGGTGGTACGATTATCAATCAGCTCAAGAGACTAGGCTGTTCTTGCGATTGGGACCGAGAGCGGTTCACCATGGATGAGGGCCTTTCCCGCGCCGTACGGGAGGTTTTTGTAAGGCTGTATGAAGAGGGCCTTATTTACAAAGGTGATTATATTGTCAACTGGTGTCCGCGTTGCCATACCGCCCTCTCGGATCTCGAAGTAGAACACGAGGACGTTTCAGGGAGTCTCTGGTACATCCGCTATCCTGTTGAAGGGTCGAGTGAAGCCCTGATTGTGGCGACTACTCGCCCAGAGACTATGCTGGGTGATACAGCAGTTGCCGTAAATCCTGAAGACAAGCGCTATTCTCACCTTATTGGGAAGTACGCCATTCTCCCTCTCGTGAATCGCAGGCTAAGAATCATAGGCGACCCTGTTGTCAATGTAGATTTCGGTACCGGAGCACTCAAGGTCACTCCATCGCATGATCTGACGGACTTCGAGCTTTCCATTCGGCACGATCTCGAACGTGTCACCATCATGGACTTCCAAGGCCGGATTAACGAAAATGGAATCCACTTTGTGGGTATGGAAAGATATGAATGCCGTAAAACCATTGTAAAAGAACTCGACCAACAAGGATTTCTGGTGAAGATTGATCCTTACTTAGTGGGGCTGGGGAGATGCTACAGGTGCAAAGACGTTGTTGAGCCACTTATATCAAAACAATGGTTCGTCAAAGTTGCACCTTTGGCCAGGGAGGCACTCCTTGCCGTTGAGTCCGGCTCGACCCGCATCGTCCCCGATCAATGGACTAAGACCTATTACGAGTGGCTAAACAATATTCGAGACTGGTGTGTCTCACGCCAAATCTGGTGGGGTCACAGAATTCCAGCGTGGACCTGCGAGGACTGCCATAAAGTAATCGTTGCCCGAGAGGAACCTCGGGAATGTACTTCCTGCAAAGGGCCGCGGCTCGTTCGGGAGACCGACGTCTTAGACACATGGTTTTCATCAGCGCTCTGGCCGTTCTCCACTATGGGTTGGCCCGATTCCATATCTTTACTCAAAACCTTTTACCCTACTGCTTGCCTCGTGACAGGATTCGACATCCTTTTTTTCTGGGTTGCTCGAATGATGATGATGGGCCTGAAGTTCATGAATGACGTGCCCTTTAGGGACGTATACATTCATGCTCTGGTGAGAGACGAACAGGGCAAGAAGATGAGCAAATCTCTGGGCAACGTTATCGATCCTCTCTTGATAATGGACCGTTACGGCGCCGATGCTTTTCGCTTCACTCTGGCGGCCCTTGCTGCACAAGGCAGGGATATTAGACTCTCAGAAGCGAGAATCGAGGGATATCGAAATTTCATGAACAAGATATGGAACGCCGCCCGTTTCGCACTCCCCTATCTCGACGGCTGGGGGCCGGAATCCTCAACAGAAATCCCTAATACACTATCCCTGCCGGAATGCTGGATACTTTCGCGCCTCAACAGAACCATCGAGGAAGTTCGTCATGCCGTGGAGACGTATCGCTTCAATGATGCCGCCCAGGTTCTTTACCACTTCACTTGGCATGAATTCTGCGACTGGTACATAGAGGAGGCCAAGATCCCTCTGACAGGAGGTGATCCCGATGCAGCAGGTCGTGCACGACTTGTGCTGAGGCATGTTCTGGACTCAATTATGCGTTTACTGCATCCGTTCGTGCCATTCATTACGGAAGAAATTGCCTCAAAGATTCCACCCGGCAGAAATGGCGTGATCTTGGGGCCATTTCCTATCACGGATAAATCGAGGATTGATGAGGACGCGGAGATGAAAATGGGAGTCCTGATGGACCTTGTCACGGCAGTGCGGAACATCAGGGCTGAAATGAATATCTCCCCGGCCTTGCCGCTGTCAGTACTCGTATTTTGTCAAACGGACGAGGAAAAGGCTCTACTCGAAGGCGCCCGTGATATGGTACGCTCTCTTGCAAGAATAGGTGAAATGAAGTTGGAAGGTCCTGGGAGCCGCTTGGAAGTGCCGCGAATGTCGGCTACAGCCATAATCGGGGACAAGAAAGTCCTGGTGCCTTTAGAAGGGATAGTGGATCCTGACGCGGAGATTGCCCGACTTGAAAAGGAACTGGGAAAAATAAATAAAGAGTTCAGTGTGGTTCAAAATAAGCTTTCAAATGAAGACTTCCTGTCTAAAGCAAGCGAGGACGCGATTCAAAAACAGAAAGACAAATACGCCGGACTGTCCGCAAAACTGTCCGGGCTCCAAGAAGGCTTAAAAAAAATGCGTGCCTTGAAGGTATTCTGATTTAGAAGGTCAGCACTCAAATCATCATGAGCTTTAAGCTTACAGTGCTTCAAACAGTGGAATCGACCCAGGATGTCGCCAGAAAGTCGGCGCTG
>CAIXMD010000060.1 GCA_903920415.1 uncultured Desulfomonile sp. | reverse complement strand
CAGATTGAGCAACTGAGTGCGGGCAGTCTGTTCACCGCAGCCAGAGGACTGGATAGTCCCGATGGTACAACCCTTGACGATCAGACTTGTATTGAACAAGGACAATTCATGAGTGGATCCTGCGCAGGTGTCCTTTGCCAGGTTCGAAGCTGCGCCCAACTTCACTTTGACCTTGTTGAAGTAGGCTTATCAACTGGGCTTCCCTGGCTAGGACCACTTCGCGAAGCTCCTAACGAGAGAGCAACGGCATCCATGAACGACGCAGCTCCTTTTCGGGTAACGACAGCACCGGCAAGAATGGTTCAGAGCACCGCTGATCGGGAAAGGATTGCCATTACCGGTATGAGCATCGTGAACTCGCTGGGGAAAAGCCCTGATGAAGTTTGGGCGGCAAGCTTGGCCATGAAGACCGGAATTGTTAACGTTCCTGTTGTAAAGTGGCCTCATGAGATGTTCTTCGATCCACGCCCACGTGTTTCTGAAAAAACTTATTGCAAGGTAGGAGCCTTCCAGGACATCGAGGTGACTAGAAAAGAGCTGGGAATCCCTCCGCAGGATTTCCGGACAATGACAGCTTCCACAAGGATCACCATGTGGCTGGCCCAGCAGGCCATTGAGGATTCGGGCATACTTTCTTCAGACATACCCAGAAAGAGAATAGCGGTTCTTATTTCCCAGAACTCTGGTGAAGCCGCAGCAACTCTCGAGGACATGATTATTCGCAGCGCTGCGCGTCAAATAGTCGATTCGGTTAAGAGCGTTATTCAGCTTACTGAGGAAACCGGCCAAGCTGTTGAAGAAGCCGTCAAATCAGGTCGCATGGCCATCGACGATACTACTCTGTTAGGCCGTCTCAATTGTACCGCGGGAGGTTTTATTTGCAACAAATACGGTTTCATGGGCCCGAGTTTTGCCGTTTCCGCCGCCTGTGCAACTGCTCTGGTGGCTATCTACAGCGCCTATCAGATGATACGCAACGGAATAATAGATGCTGCCGTAATAGGTGGAGCTGAAGAACCGTTAACCCCTATGCACTTTCTGGAATTCTCGGCCCTCGGTGCTCTCGCAGGTCTTTCCGGCTCGGATAGGCGGCCCGAAGAAGCAAGCCGCCCGTTTGACGTTCTAAGGGATGGAATGGTCCTCGGAGAGGGCGGTGGAATGATTGTTATTGAGAGAGAGTCAGTGGCTCATAATCGAGGTGCTCGAGTTCACGCGTATATAACCGCCATGGGTGCGAGCAATAATCACCTTGGAATGGTGGAGTCTTCGAGAATCACGCAGGAAATTGCGATAGGAGCATCCTTCGATGATGCTCTCTACGGGCCTGGCGAAGTAGATTTGGTCGAATGTCATGCCACTAGCACCATGCAGGGAGACGTCGAAGAAGTCCTGGCTCTAAAGCAATTCTTTAATCCTGGTGCTCCAGTGGTACTCACTTCTTTCAAGTCTCAAATAGGCCATACTTTGGGAGCCTCGGGTGTAAACAGTCTCATCAGGGGAATCATGGCGATGAGAGCAGGAATTTACCCACCGACCTTGAATTTCAACAAGCCCGACCCTGACATGCAGCTCGATGGGTCCGGGTTATCTGTTCATCCCCAGCCAGGTGATTGGATCCAAAGGAACGGCCATCCCAGACGCTTCCAGGTGAATGCGTTCGGCTTCGGGGGGTCGAACTACGTTATCCAGCTTGAAGCTGCTCAGGAAGAAGATGATGTGGTCCTGGTTTCGCCGGCCTATGGGGACAGACCTCCTAGAAAACGGCTGTCCGCTGTTCCAGTAATGGATGGAATTCATTTCTTCCGAACCGAAATCGGACGTCGGCTGTATAGGCTGGCCGTAGTTGCCGAGAGTGAAACAGAGGCCATTTCCCTTATCAATAGCGCAGATCCGGTCGGGCAAGGCGATGCCGCGCCTGCAAAGCAGATCAGAACGCTGGCAAGGCAAGGAATTTATTTAGGACCTGAGGACGTTGGGCCGTCACCCCTGGCCTATGTATTTCCCGGTCAGGGATCTCACTATGCCGGTATGGGGCACGAACTCTATCAGACCTTTCCGATTGTTCGCGAGTGGATGGATCGAGCAGCCCAGGTAGCTGAATTCGACCTTCTGCATATGATGTTTTATGACTCTGAGGAGGATTTGCAAAAGACGCGCTGGCAGCAGCCCGCTCTGTTTACCCTGGAATTCTCAATGGTTAAGTATCTGATTTCCCTTGGGATAAACCCTGCAGCGCTGGCAGGCCACAGTCTGGGTGAATTGACCGCTCTTTGTCTAGCCGGAGTGTATTCCTTTGAGGACGGATTTCGTATCGTAAATGAGAGAGCTTTATGTATGGATAAGGCTTGTCGAATGCACGTGGACCCAGGAGTGATGCTGGCCGTAGATGCTCCGCTGGCCTATCTTGAAGAAATCCTTCAAGAACATGACAATATCTATATAACCAACATAAATTCCCCTCACCAGGTGGTCTTAGGGGGGAATACGGAAGCCGTCAAAACTCTGGGTGAGGAGTTGAAAGGGAAAGGATACCGACGGACTCTTCTGCGCGTCAGCATGGCGTTTCATTCACCCATCATGACGTGCATCCATGACGAACTGGAAGAGTTCGTATCCGGGATCGAGTTTCATCCCCCTAAAATACCGGTAATTTCTAACACCACCATGCACCCGTTTCCTACCGACACTTCTGAAATCAAACGGATTCTAATGGCTCACCTGGAATCGCCGGTTCGCTGGATGCAAAACGTGAAGACCCTATGGAATGATTACGGTGTCCGCGTGTTTGTTGAGGTTGGCCCGAGGGATATTCTCTGCAATCTTGTTATGGATATACAAGAAGAAGCAGACTGCATCTATACCTGTCTTCCCTCCTCAGAGAATTTAATGATTAGGTCGGCTGTAGCGCAGCTTTTCGTAAGAGGTCACCTCCCTGAGCAAATTGAGACACGGTTCGTCACTTTTCCGGGCCAGGAAAAATCCTCATCCCGTCCAGTTTCTCAGATTCTTGTGCCCGTGCATCACAAGGCAGCTCCCGCTCGCGTTCCAGAAGGTATGGATCCAATAGTGCTGGGCCAGATTGAGGCGTTTGTAAGAGAGAGCTTTGGGCGATTCTTGAAGCCGAGTCTTCTGGATGCAATTCGGCGGGACTACGATCCACAGTTCACTGAAAAGAAACTCGACTCAGCGCTTTCGGCCATGTTTCCCGGACTCTCTGGGACGCCTCTGCCCAGGCCTCAGTTGCCTTCTGTCTCCGGTGCACAGGCTCAACCTGTTGTGAAGGAAAGGATTTCTCCTCCTGAGGAAAGTCCTGGCGTAACAGACTCTGATGACATTACCGAAACTGTCATTAGGCTCATAATGGATGCCACCGGATATGAAAGGAATGAAATTGAGCCCGGGATGGATCTAAGGGAAGATCTGTCTCAGGCACTAGAATGACGGATTGATGTATTCTTGGATTTGTGGATTACTGAAGCATATCGAGTGGGATGAAGAAACT
>CAIXMD010000059.1 GCA_903920415.1 uncultured Desulfomonile sp. | reverse complement strand
GTAGCGTCAAGAAACCACGCGGGGGACTGGGCCAAATCCCTCTCAGGCTCAAACTCCAAGCCGGGCACCACATCGTAAACCTTCATGCTTAGGTCCTCCTTCTTTATGAATGGTTATGAGTTGTTAAGCTATGGTTGAAAATAAGAACGCCTGATGTATATCCGCGGTCTCTGATCGGCTGGGACGGAGAGGAAAAAATGAAGGGTCTTGTGGGCGCTGACAGGAAAGTTGCGGTTTACCCTAAAACCTTATCCAATGTGGGCTCCGCCCAGAGCGCCAAAAACGGAGGAGATCGCCCCATATCCGACGAGAACTTCTTTTATCTCAGTGCATGGCCCTCCCCCCATCGACCAGTACTGTCTGCCCCGTTATAAAATCGCTTTCGTCCGAGGCTAAGAAAGCTACTATTCCCACTACGTCTTCGGGTCTCTCAAGTCTCTTGAGCGGGGTGCGACTTATGTCATATTTGCTCACGTCTGCTATTGTCCTACTTGCCTCCGTGTCCGTATATCCCGGTGCCACTGCATTGACACAGATTCCATAAGGTCCCAGCTCAATTGCCAAGGCGCGTGTCAAGCCTATCACTCCGCCCTTTGAAGAGACATAGTGAACAAACCCTTGGGATCCAGTGAAAAATACCTCGGAAGCCAGATTGATGATCTTCCCTTTGCCTCGCTCTTTCATATTCGGAAACACCGCCCTCGTGCAGAGCCATGGGCCCTTCACATTAACTGCCATCATCCGGTCCCATTCTTCCAGGCTTATCTCGGTGAAAGCTTTTCTCGTGACGCCGTAGTAATACGCCGCGTTGTTGACCAGCACGTCAATACGACCAAACCGCTCCAAAGCCTGCGCCGCCATGCTCAACGTATCCTCTTCACGAGACACATCCACCTTGGCCGCCAGAACCTCTCGGCCTAGAGATCTAACCTCCTTTGCTGTCTTTTCAAGTCCTTCAGTATCGGCCCTGGTTACGGCAACTATGTCCGCGCCTTCTTCGGCCAGCCTCAAACAGAAGGCCTTGCCAAGTCCCTTTCCGGCTCCTGTAACCAGAGCCACACGACCATCGAGTCGCTTCATGGTTTCCTCCGGAGTCTTCGGAAAACGAGAGATGAACTCATCAGCTTCATTGCTGCCCCTCTATGAGTTGCCTTCATACAATCAACCTGCTTCAATAGGCCCTGCCCTTTTGCTCCCAAATCTTGGGAAGGCCAAAATCTTCTGCGATCACCTTAAAACAGTTGTAACCGCTGCCTCTACCGATACCGGGCCCTGAATGGGCAGAAGACGAGCACAGATAAAGATCTTTCACAGGTAGACGATAATGAGCAAGTTCTGGAAACGGCCTCATGCGTCCCATTTGGGAAGCAATCATATCCTCACCGGTCCATCCTCCTTGGGGCATATTGAGATTCCGCATCTTTGTGTCCATGGGAGTGGTGATGTGCGCAGCTATCACATTGTCCGCCGTCATATTCGGTGCGTACCAGGACCACTGTTCCCTCACAATTTCCACAATGTCGCTCTTCATCTTGAGCCATTCCCTGTCAGTGAAAAAGCGGTATGGTGCCGTAAACTGCTCGATCAGTATTGTGTGCTTGCCTTCCGGGGCCCTGGTCCTATCCCAAATACTGTCAGGGGCGACTATGCAGACGAGTTTTTCAGGTATGCCTTTCACAAATAGCTCTGCCTGGTGTCTCGTTGCAAAGTAGTCTGCATCCTTGGGACCCCAGTTAAGCCTTGGACACATCCCGATCTCCGGGTTGTCCTTTGCTGCCGTATATTGGGGAAGCTCATGCAGGGCGAAATTACCCCAGAAGAGTTGAGCCCTATCACGAAGGATATTCTTTGCCCTGTGGGCTATCTTGGGAGGAACGTGCTCCTCACCTATGAGATCCAGGACTGTTTGAGCAGTATTCAAATCGCTTACCACCAGTTTACGGGCAGCAATCTCGCGTCCATCCAGAAGCCTTACCCCCACGGCTTTTCCGTTCTCGATGATGGCCCCGGTCACTTGAGTCTCTACAACAAACTCCCCGCCCATGGAACTGAAGGCCCTCTGGAGAGCGTGGGTTATGGCATGAGTGCCTCCTACGGCAATCGAGGCGGGCTCCCAAGAGAGTATCAGACCCAGAGTGTGCAAAATCTTGTAGACCCCGATACCATCATTGGGGAAAACACCGCTGGAGGTCATGCACGACCTCATGAACAATGTCCTGAGGTAGTCGCTCTCAAAAAGATCATAAGCCACCTGCTGGGATGTATAAAACTGGTATTCGGGTGGGATTGGGGCTTCAGAGTCATTGATCAGCCGCTCGAAAGCGTCTGGGACGCCCCAAGGAGTTGGTGGGTTGTATCTCCATTCGTGGAACGCAGCCCGCCATTTCTTCTTGTACATTTCGAGGAGTTGATAGGCTATGTCGGCGTCTCTCTTGGAAAAAGCCGCTATCTGGTCTATGGTCTTCTGGGCGTTGGCTTCATTGAATTCGGCTTTGCCGGTGTTTACATCGATTACTTTCCAGGCGGTGTAGCCCAGAAAACTCGTGCCATCATCGTAGATCATGCCCTCGCTGTGGTCCGGATATACGTAAGCGAGTCCTTTCCCTCTTAAATTGAAATCTTCGTAGGCGGGATGGCCATAGAATCTGGTGAAATGTGCACAGGGATTTTGAAGAAAGCCCGGTAAAGGCAGGGCCTCACCGCAAGCACCACCCCCTAACTCGTGCTGCCTCTCGTACACAACGGTCTGCAGGCCGGCGTGCTGCAGATAACAGGCTATTATTGTTCCCTGGTGTCCACCACCGACCACAATCGCGTCATAGGTTTTATCTGCCATGGAGATACCTCCTTTTGTTCCTCGGGGTCCTCAAGGTAAAGCTTTGCTTAATGAGACTGTGGAGGAGCCAGCTTCTTACCGAAACACAGAAGTTTTAGAGTCAAGAACAGGTTGGATGGTTTAAGCAAAAGGCGTGCGAACTGCCGCAGGTCGTCTCCTCCAACCGTAGCCTTTATTGACCAGTGGACCGGCTCTGTAGCTTCGATACTCAGTCTCATCGCTCCTTCCGGTTCCTCGTCAACCTTAACCAGATCCGCGAAGTGAGCCACCATGGTTGTTTTTCCTAAACCTGTGGAATTCACCTTCATGTTTTCTCCTCCTATAATGTGCCCCTAGCTCTGCCTACGGTTACGCATTCCGGTTCCTTCCACCATCGCTCAACTCCAAGATCATCCGCTATCCTGTTGGCAGCGTTGTAACCGGGACCAAAGGTTATCAAACCGCCTGGAAATGTGCTGGCGCCGCACATGTAGAGGTTCTTGATGGGCGTCGCATACTGGGAACATTCTTCGTTGGGCCTGAGGTAACCCATCTGGAGAGGCAAATAAGCCCCCTGCTTGTACGATCCGTGAACCATGTCCGTAAATTTATTCTCGATGTCCAGCGGAGAAGTTATGTAGTGCCAGAGAATGTTGTCCCCAATGATGTTGGGAGCGTAATTTCTGAGAAGCTCTACACAGCGGGCACTCTCTTTTTCGCGTATCCTGTACCAGTTCTGGGCTCCACCATCCTTTAATGTATAAGGAGCGTGGAGAGAAATCAGCCCGGTGTGCTTGCCGATTGGCGCTTGTTTCGGGTCATGAAGGGATGGAAAGCAACAGTTAAACCCTCCCGGATAAAGTTCACCGGCATGTATGGCGTCATAGTGGCGAACAAGGTCTTCCTGAGATTCGTAGCCCAGGACTAGAATAAAAGCTTTGTTCAACTCGGGATTGCCCTGTGCGGCCTTGAACTGAGGCGCTTCGTCGAGTGCTAGATGAACATGGAACAAGCTCGAAAGTTCCCACTTCCAGTCCTTGGTCCT
>CAIXMD010000058.1 GCA_903920415.1 uncultured Desulfomonile sp. | reverse complement strand
GCGAGTTCACTTGCAGAGATTACGGCTTTAGGAAAACCGGCAATAGTTGTGCCCTACCCTTACGCTATCGGCGATCACCAGACACGGAACGCCCGTGTCCTGGAATCCGCAGGCGCCTTAAGGATAGTCCCGGATGAGAATCTGAAAAACGGAGCGCTGGTAAAGCAAATTCGTATGCTGATAGAAAATCCTAATGAACTGGCCGACATGGCTGGTAAGTCGCGTAATTTCGGTCGGCCCGATGCAGCACGCACCATAGCTCACGAGATACTGAACTTTGAAAGGAACAGGCCTTGATCGGGACCCTCTTCAAACGAGTGAGAGATGTCCACTTCGTCGGTATCGGAGGGGTCGGAATGAGCGGCATAGCGGAAATCCTCCTTTCACTGGGTTTTCGAGTCAGCGGCTCCGACCTGCGGATTTCCGACGCCACCCAGAGGCTTCAGTCTCTGGGTGCTAAAATCTGGGTCGGCCATCATGTTGATCATCTGGAAAAAGCTGATGTCGTGGTGTTTTCTTCTGCCGTAAACGAAGACAACCCCGAGATTCGTGTGGCGCACGAGCGTAGGATAGCGGTTATTGGGCGGGCTGAAATGCTTGCCGAACTCATGAGGATGCAGACTTCCATAGCAGTAGCCGGGATGCATGGGAAAACCACCACCACATCCATGGTAGCCTCAGTACTTTCCATCGCGGGGTTTGATCCAACCGTAGTGATTGGGGGGAAGCTGGATTCCCTTGGCGGTGGGGCACGTCTCGGGCACGGTGATCTCCTTGTTGCGGAAGCTGATGAATCCGACCGGTCGTTTCTGAAGCTCTATCCCACTATCGCATTGATCACCAATATGGATTTGGAGCACCTGGACTGCTACTCATCCATCGAGGAAATCAGGGCTACTTTTCTTGAATTCATCAATCGCATACCCTTCTATGGGTACGCGATCGTCTGTCTCGATGATCCGGAAGTCCAGAAGATAATACCGTTAATAAATAAACGATTCGTCACCTACGGTTTGTCATCCCAGGCGTTGATACGGGGTGTGAAGCCCCGCTTCGAAGGTGGGGTCTCCAGGTTCAGTGTTTACAGGGAAGAGCTGCTCCTGGGCGAAATTTGTCTACCCATGCCTGGAGTGCACAACGTAATGGACGCGCTGGCGGCTGTTTCAGTTGCGGACATTTTCGACGTGCCCTTCCACCTGACAAAAGAGGCTCTGGATTCGTTCCCTGGTGTTCAACGCCGTTTTACTCTCAGGGGGACTGCGGCAGGGGTAGTGGTGATCGACGATTACGGACACCATCCTGCGGAAATCCGAGCCGTTCTTCAGGCGGCCGGACAGATTGCCCAGCGGCGTATTGCGGTCCTGTTCCAGCCTCACCGTTACACAAGAACCCAAGCGCTTTTCGAACAATTTCTCACGGCATTCCACGATGCTGACCTGCTGTATATCATGGATATCTATCCGGCAAGCGAGCCCCCGATCGAGGGGGTTTCAGGAGAAGTCCTTTGTAATGGCATACGAAGCCGCGGCCATAAAGCCTGCCGTTTCCTGTCCGACAGAAACACCATTCCCGCTGAGGTTGCCGGGGACCTTAAACCAGGAGACATGCTCATAACCCTTGGCGCTGGAGACGTCACTCGGCTCGGCCCAGAAATTTTGGAAGAGTTGAATAAGAAGGAGGCGAGGCCATCGTGAGGCTCACTCCAAATCTCGTCGAAGATATCCGGAGAATCATTCCTGCGCGCGTTCTTATTGACGCTCCGTTGAGCAGGTTCACCTCTCTTCGGATAGGAGGCCCGGCTGACATGGTCGTGGAGCCGGGTGACCCCGGAGTGCTCGTCGAACTGCTCGGGTACCTCGGCGACCGAGGGGTTCCCAGGATCATTCTCGGGGCAGGCACCAACGTACTTTTCCCGGACTCAGGTTTTAGAGGAGTTGTGATAAGGACGAAAACTCTCAGAACATTAGCCGTCACGGCAAATGGCTCGGATCATGCCAAGATTATCGCAAGTGCGGGAGTTCCTCTTCTCGCTGTGATAGGAAGAGCTTCACGGCTTGGCCTGAAAGGTATGGAACCCCTGTGGGGAATTCCGGGCTCTCTTGGTGGAGCTTTAGCAGTTAATGCCGGTGCCGGGGGAGTCTGTACAGCCGATTATTTGGAGGAATTAAAGCTTTTGACGATCCGTGGGGAGGAGAGACTGGTCAAGAAGGCTGATCTCGATTACAGCTATCGCCGGATGAAGCTCCCCCGGGATTCGGCGATTGTGGAAGGAACTTTCCGGCTCAGTCGAGGGGAACCGGCAAAAATAAAGGCTGATCGGGATGCTGCCCTTGATCGTCGCCGGATGGGACAACCATGGAAGGAGCCCAGCGCTGGATGCGTCTTTAAGAATCCCAGTCCTGAAAAGCCTGCGGGAGCAATCATTGACCGACTTGGGTTCAAGGGTGCGAGGGCTGGGGGCGCCCAGGTGTCCCAAATCCATGCCAACTTCATAATCAATCGAGGCAATGCAATGGCATCAGACGTTCTGGAGTTGGTGGAAAAGATTCGGGAACGGGTAAAGGAAGCGGAGAACATCGAGTTGGAACTGGAAATATGCGTCATAAAACAGGAGTCCGGCAATGACTGAAAAGAGCCGACTCCGGTTAACTGTTAAGAAACGCCCCAGGGGAGACACCGACCCGGTGCGTGATCGTAAGAGAAACAGGCTGGTTTTGAAGTGTCTCTTGGGTGTGTGTCTTACCGCTGACCTGGTTTTGGCTTTGATGCTTCTCGGATTGTTATTGCTAAACATGCCGTACTTCAACCTCAGACAGGTGGATGTAATAGGTAATCAGCGCCTGTCACGGACGGAGGTTGTCGAGGCATCGGGCATGGAAGGCGGGATAAACTTGCTGGCAGTGGATTTGGGGGAAATAACTTCGAGGTTGAAGCGGCATCCTTGGATTCGTAGTGCGACGGTATACCGAAGATTCCCCGGCCAGTTGATCGTGGAAATCGAGGAACGAACCCCAAGGGCCATATTGGCTGCCGAAAAACTCTACTACGTGGATGAGCAGGCAGAATTTTTCACCAGCCTACTGCCGGGGGAACCCGTTAATTTTCCTCTCTTTACGGGAGTTGTTTCCGAGGAGCTGAAGGCATCCGGTCCTGAGATTCAAGAGATGATAAGATCCGGCCTCGGATTGCTGGACCAATTAGACAGGGGCGGATTCGGTCTGGATGCGGTTGAGATTTCCCAGATCCGTTTGAGTATGGACGATGGACTGAGCCTACACACGAGAGGTGGGCAAGTCGTCATTCTTGGGAAAGGCGACTTTGAACAGAAAATGCAAAGATACGGGCGGCTGAAAAAATTCTTGACCCAGAGGGGAGAATGGCATAACGCCCGAATCATCAATCTCGACTTCGAGGATCGTGCCCTTGTCCGGACGTCGGACAAGGCATTCCTCCAGGGGTAGTAATATGTCACGAAGTGAAGAGATTGTCGTCGGCCTTGATGTGGGGACAACAAAAATTTGCACTATCATAGGCGAGGTAAACGCTGACGGCATGGTTGATGTGATCGGGGTCGGCACTGCGTCGTCGCGCGGTTTACGCAGAGGCGTCGTCATCAATATCGACCAAACCGTAGCCAGTATTCGGAAGGCGGTCAGCGACGCGGAGCTGATGGCGGGATGCCAGGTCGAAAGCGTTTTTGCAGGAATCTCGGGCGGCCATATCAAGGGAATAAACTCGCACGGAGTCATAGCCATCAAGAACAAGGAAGTGACAACCGTGGAGGTCGCTCGGGTTATCGACGCGGCCAAGGCTGTTGCCATACCCCTGGATCGGGAAGTGATTCATATCCTGCCGCAGGAGTTTATGGTCGACACCCAGGATGGGATCAAGGAACCTGTAGGAATGGCCGGCGTTCGCCTTGAAGCCAAGGTCCATATTATAACCGGCGCGGTTTCCGCAGCTCAAAACATAGTGCGTTGCGCCCACAGAAGCGGTTTGAGGGTTCATGACCTTGTCTTGCAGCAGATGGCATCAGCAGAAGCCGTACTGTCCCCCGATGAAAGAGAACTGGGCGTAGCGCTTGTGGATATCGGCGGTGGTACCACGGATGTAGCCGTATTTGCCGAAGGGTCCATACAGCACACCTGTGTGATCCCGGTGGGTGGCGACCAGTTGACCAACGACATTGCCGTCGGACTCAGGACGCCCATGGCAGAGGCTGAAAAAATCAAGAAACGGTATGGCTGTGCTCTGGGTTCGCTTGTTGAAAAGGATGAGACGGTTGCAGTACCGGGCGTGGGCGGGCGCGCGCCGAGAGTTGTGCCAAGATCCATGCTTGCGGACATCACGGAGCCACGGATTGAAGAGACTTTAGGACTCGTCTACCGAGAACTGGAAAAAAACAACCTCTTGCAAACAGTCGCTTCGGGTATGGTTCTTACCGGTGGGAGCGTAGCCATTCAAGGGATCTGCGAACTTGCCGAACAGCTCTTTGACATGCCTGTGCGCCTCGGTTACCCAATTGGGATAAGCGGACTGGTGGATGTAGTCAACTCACCGGTTTATGCCACCGGTGTCGGGCTGGTTCTGTGGGGGGCACGCAACAAGAGCCTCGACCTTGGAGTGTCCTACAATAACGGGGGGATGATAGACCGAGTCATGGGTCGGATGAAGCAATGGTTCGCCGAAGCATTTTAAGTGACGGTTTGGCTTTGGGGGCCCATGAATGCCGCATGTGCGTAATTTTACCGGTGGCAACGGAGGGCTCACCGGTTGTGTTAGGAAGGTTCGGGACAATTTTTATTTGAGGAGGTGCCGGCAAATGCTGGACTTTGAAATGGAATCCAATCGAAATGCTTTAATAAGGGTTATTGGTGTGGGTGGTGGAGGCGGAAACGCCGTCAACAACATGATCAGGTCAGGCCTGGGTGGAGTAGAATTCATCTGTACCAACACCGATGCTCAGTCCCTCCAACACAATCTGGCTGAAATAAAACTTCAGATCGGTTCACAACAAACCAAAGGTCTGGGGGCAGGTGCGGATCCCGAGATCGGGAGGATCGCTGCCAACGAGGATTACGAAAACATACGGGACATCTTGGAAGGCTCGGACATGGTTTTCATAACAGCCGGCCTGGGTGGCGGCACCGGCACAGGTGCAGCCCCGATAATAGCTCGGATAGCTCGCCAGGAAGTGGGGGCGCTCACGGTCGCGGTTGTAACCAAGCCCTTCTTTTTCGAGGGAAAAAGGAGATTGCGCCAGGCTGAGGATGGCTTGGAGATGCTTCGGCGCGAGGTCGATACCCTTATCATCATTACGAATCAAAGGCTGCTCTCACTGAAAAAGGATATCACCTTTATTGACGCTTTTCGTAAAGCCGATGATGTTCTGCTTCAAGGAGTAAGGGGCATTTCGGACTTGGTGACGGTCAATGGTTTGATAAATCTCGACTTCGCCGATGTAAAGACCATCATGCAGGAGAAAGGCGTGGCCCTCATGGGAACCGGATCGGCCATCGGAGAGGGCCGTGTGGAGGAAGCCACCCGCATGGCCATAAATAGCCCCTTGTTGGAGGATGTGTCCATGTCCGGTGCACGCGGCGTACTGATAAACATCACCGGTTCGTCCAGCATGACGCTTTCTGAAATTAATGACGCAGTGTCCATAGTACAGAACGAAGCCCACGATGAAGCCAACATCATCTTCGGCGCCGTACTGGACGAAGACATGGGCGAGTCCGTGAACGTCACAGTGATAGCCACCGGGTTCGGTAGGACGGATAGTATCTCACAGGTAGAAAGAGAATCTGCTTCTCCTAATCGTCCCATTGCCACGGTTCAGGTGGAAAAGAGCAGCGGCGAAAAGTCATCGGCAAGAACAATAATACCCTCTGAGCCCCAAGACATGATTATGCCGGCTTTCATTCGTCGCACCAAGCGTGAAAAAAACAGCCGCCATCTGAATCTTGTGGATGATTACGAAATGGAAAACGAACAAGATCTCGATATCCCGACATTCTTACGGAAACAGGCTGACTGATACCATTTCGTCTTCATGGAAGCAACAAGTCCATGGGCCTTGTGAAGCCGATTCCAGCGGACTCCATATTCTATCTCCAAATCCTCCAACCCCCGTTACAAACGGGGTTGGGGGCATTCGACTGTGAACGAACTTGTGTCATTCGCACAGAAATTTCAACAAACCCAATAGTATCATGACGAGACGGGGTGAAAAGGGAGCGATCAGTAAACCGTGGGGATCAGTCATACCGGTAGCGCTTGTGTACCCGAATTCATACCGGTTGGGCATGGGGAACCTGGGATTCCAGTTCCTGTATGATCAGTTCAATTCCGATCCACGTTTTTCAGCAGAGCGTTTTTTTATTCCTGATGCTGGTTCCCGAGGAAAACAGGCATGCATTGACCTCTTGTCTGAAGAATCGGCTCGTCCTCTTGCAAATTTTCGTGTCATTGCTTTTAGTGTCCCTTTTGAGAATGATTATCCCAGGGTGCCCGGATCGCTGATTTCAGCCGGCATTCCTCCACTCAGTGCGGATCGTGGGCCCCATCACCCTCTTGTGATTGCCGGTGGAGTCTCGGTGTCCATGAATCCAGAACCCCTGGCTCCTTTTCTTGACTTGGCTTTCATCGGAGAGCTGGGAAAAGACTCCGGCCCCTCGGATTTCTTGTCGACCCTTGCCGATGCCGTGCAAATTCCCGGCACTCCTCCTTCCGACAGATCCTCATTATTGAACAAATTTCAGGGCGTTCCAGGTGTCTATGTCCCTTCCGCCTACGCGATCAGTTTCGCACAGGATGGTCTCATTCGAGAGATACACGCCAAATCGGGATTTCCAGACCATGTCAAGGCAGTAAAAAGGCGTTCAAAGAAAGCGGCGGTTCCAGTATCGGTACTTTTCTCCCCTGAAGCGGAATTTGGTGACTCGCTCCTCGTTGAGATCAACCGGGGATGTGGACGAGGCTGCCGATTCTGCGCCGCAGGCTGGATTCATTTCCCCGTTCGCCACACTCCTTTCGGAACATTTCGGGAAAAGATTGCACAATCGGTTCGCGAAGGCAGGACCGTCGGTCTCATAGGATCCGACCTTGCAAGTCACCCCGAACTGGAAGAAATAATGGCCTTCATCGTGGGCAGCGGAGGCAAGTTTTCTCTGTCTTCAATCAGGCCGGAGGGCATCAACCCCGGAATAATTAGGCTCATTGCCAAAACCGGCCAGAAGACTGCCACCCTGGCTCCCGAAACTGCCTCTGCCCGCATGAAAAAGGTCATCGGAAAGCAAATCCCGTCCGAGCGTTTCTACGAACTGATTGATCTTCTTGTAGCCGCAGGAATTCCTCACATCCGTTTCTACTTCATTTTAGGATTGCCCACCGAAACAGATGACGATGCCCAGGCCATAGTAGATTTTGCCTTGAACAGCCGTAAAGTCTTTCTGGATGCTTCTCGTCGCCTCAAGAGAATCGGTAGAATCAGCATTCAGCTCAACCCGTTCATACCCAAACCATGGACTCCCTTTCAGTGGGCAGCCATGGAATTTCCTCACATCATCGAGCATCGGCTTAAGATTGTCAGGAATGGTCTTAAGAAAACGCCGAACTTGGTTGTTCGTACGGAGTCCGTCCGACAGGCAATATTTCAGGCATTTCTTTCACGAGGAGATCGAAGGATAGCGTCTACCCTTCTCAGGATTGCGCTTGGGGAAATGAGCTGGAATGAAGTTTGTAAGAAAGGGTCGCGGGAGTCGGATTTCTACATACACCGTGAACGTTTACCCAACGAGATATTCCCCTGGGAAGTCACCGATCATGGCGTACCAAGAGAGACTCTTCGGCGCCATTTTGTTAATGCCTTGTCAGATCAAAATACTTGTAGATAAAAGGGAGACTTTATCCCACAATTGACAAGCCCGGCATGGGTCACCGTTGAGTTGGGCTTACCCTTTCAAGGCGAAATGGTATGAGGGTTTTCGGATAGGGATCGATTCATCACTGCGGCTGGAGAAAATATGCCACCCCCCGACGAATACACCATGTGGATTGAACGTGAAAAAATTGGCAAAAACGTGGGTGAATTGCAGAAATCGTACGATTTATTGATAGAAAAAGTTAAGAGGATAGATCCTCTCAGCATCGCAGAGATGACTGAATCACATTATAAAAGCAACGGTATCCCGAGAATAGTAATCCCGTTCCTCCATAGCTGGTTTGTTTTGGATCTGTTGCCCTACCGTATCAGGGCAGGACATGCCGTGATTGATACACTCACCATGAAGGTCCTGGTTCTGCACCATATTGTTGCTGCAGGGGAGAATCAGGGGTCTGCGGCAAGAGTTATGGGGCAGTGGATTGACTATAGGTCTCTGCAGCATGGGGCAGTGGTGGGGGCCCATTTGGCCAAATCCACGACAGAGAATCTTGGGAGTTATTTTGCCCTGGACAACGACCAGCGGGTGGCCAGGGCACTCCGGTGGGGAGGCAAGCCCATTGATCTGGCCGATCAGGGATTTGTGTTCAAGTTTTTCCCCAGGTTGCCGGTGGCGCTCATCCATTGGGCCGGGGATGAAGAATTTCCCTCCTACAGCAAGATTCTTTACGACATATCAGCGAGCAACTACATGCCTACCCACGGACTGGCCGCCCTTACGGAGTTCCTCATATTCAGACTGGCAGAAGGATGAGAGTATACAATCGTTTTGTTGTAGTGATTGATTTGTAGGACATCACGCCCCTACCGTGAATCATTTGTCTTGGCTGGGCGAAGGATCAGTTGAGCCCTTGTCCGGGGTCGCTTTTTCCCGCAGCTTTTTTATCCAGGGGCGAACCATCACCGCGTGAGGAGAATCTCCCGCTTTTTGGAGGAATTTTTCCCAGGCATCCACTGCACCGGCATAGTCTTTCACTTCATCACGCAGGACAAGTCCCATGTTAAACAGTGCAATGGAATGATCCGGGTCAATCTCCAGCGCCCTGCGAAAAGCACTCACAGCATCCTGGGGTTTGCCAAGCCTCCGATATCCAACAGCCATATCAGTGATGACATCCGGGTTCCTGGGATCTATAGATAAGGCTTTTTGGTAGCTTGCCACGGCTTTTTCATAATTGCCCGTGTCAAAGTAATCATTTCCGAGTTGTACGAGAGCTTCCACATTGCCGGGGTTCACCTCCAGCATTCTCTCGATTCCCGCAATTCTACTTTGTATATCAACTTGTTTGTTATGTTCGCGGGTTTCGGGTTGTTGCACAGGGACTTGGCCCGTTCGGTTGTCGAGCTTCCATGCGGAGAACACGACGCCGGCGAGAAATCCTAACCCAAATACCACGGGCCAGGATATGAACCATCGAGTATTCTTCACAGAGGTGACTCCTCTAAGTTTTTTTCACAATATCATAGGAGATCGCGTCATAAAAGGGCTGACCCTTTGGATTCGTAGATTCCTTTTCTTTTGGCGCTGAAGAATAGCCGACATATTTCGAAAAAACTACTGCACTGGATGGAGGATCAGTGCTAGAATTAAGTGAAACGCACGTTTTTTTTGAAAGGAATGTCGGCTATGGAAGACACGAAAAAGAAATATAAAACCATCATGGATGACCACTTCCCGGATGTGATGACGATTAGCTTCGGGAATCAAACGCTCGAATACAAGAAAAAGTCATGGAAAATTCCAGATTCGTCTGGACAACTCATCGAGAAGGGGCTTCGTTACGGGGAAAATCCCGGACAAGAGGCTGCCATGTACGAACTGGTCTCAGGTAATCTCACGCTCGGCCAGTGTAAGTTTATATCGCCGGGAAAGGGTCTTGTAAGTTCCCTGAGTGAAGCAGAGATGATCCAGTCAGGAAAACACCCGGGCAAGACGAATCTTACCGATGTGGACAATGCCCTGAATATACTCAAGTTTATGATGGAAATTCCTGCCTGCGCGATTATGAAACATAACAATCCTTCAGGGGTGGCAGTACACGAGAACATTACTGAAGCCTACCTGCGGGCTAGCATGGCAGACCGCATTGCAGCTTTCGGCGGAGCAGCAGTATTCAATCGCCCTTTGGACAAGACCACGGCAACAAAGATCTCCGAGAACTATCTCGAAGTGGTTGCTGCACCGGATTATGAAGAAGGAGCGGTTGAAATTCTTCAACGCCGAAAGAACCTTCGCATCATTGCCGTTCCGGGTATCGAGAGGCTGGAAGAATATGGAGCACTGCGCTTTGTGGACTTCAAGTCTCTCATTGACGGCGGTAT
>CAIXMD010000057.1 GCA_903920415.1 uncultured Desulfomonile sp. | reverse complement strand
AGTACGTTACCAATTTATCGATCCTGAAAATAGTGAAGAGGTTGCTCATCTTTTCAAAAACTTCCTCCTTGGGATGAATCAAAGAGAGCAAGATCGAATAAAGGATATCTTCAGTACGAAGGGAATAGGAGAAGCCCTCAGGAGAAACCGGAATCGTCTTTTTCTGACGGAACACCCTTTCCTGCAAAAACAAATACTGGAAGATCCTTTGGAACTAGGGCAGTTTGTATCGGATTCCATGAAAAAAAGGGTGGGGGCAGTCAGCCTTGGGGACATCTACCTTCTCGTAGCCAGCCCGGACAGCACTGTCTATCTAATCCAAGTCACCCCGAGTTTTCCCAGCACTGATATCGTCCAGGGCAAGGCGCTCATGGACAGGATGCTCCAGACAATTCCCGTGAAAACCTCGGAACTCATGGAGGCAATGCCGAATCTCAGAGAGAAATCCAAAGATCTTAAATGGCATCTCACAGGAAAGACCGCATTCCATTACGAATCAGATCAGATATTCGAACGAGAAACGACGATCATCCTTCTGTTTTCCTTTAGCATGGTCATGTTATTGCTCGTAGGAGTATACCGCAGCTTATGGTCGGCTGTTATCCTCATGACACCGATAGCGGCCGGCATAGGGCCGAATTATGCCCTGATCTATTTGGGTTACGACGAGGTAAATCCAGTGGTGATGGGAGCTACCGGAGTGCTTTTCGGGTTGGCTACGGATTATGGGGTCCACTTGTGGGGGCGATTCACTGAAGAGATCGACAAAGGGACCCTTCCTGCAGACGCTGTTGCTCAAGTTTACGACCTGACCGGACCACCGGTTATGTTGGGGGCTCTGACCACAATTCTAGCCTTTTTGTGCCTGTGTTTCTCGCATCAGCCCGCCATGGCCCAATTCGGGTATGTGGGGGCATCAGGGCTGGCGCTCAGCCTTGTTTCGACTTTATTCCTTTTTCCCGCGCTGGTAGCAGTGACCGCTTCGCGTCAAAAAGACTATTTCCCAAGAATGCAGGTAGATTTCAGCAGTTTATCCGGGTTGTTCAATAATCATCCCGGTACAATCACAATAGTCTCTGCAGTCATATTAGTTTATAGCTTATTTCTAGCCTCTCGCGTTTCCTACGAGAAGGATCTCTTCAAAGTCTTCTTTGCCAGGAACATGGATTCCATAGCTGTTTCAAACACTATTTCCAAGAAGTTCCATGTTAATTTTTCTCAGCCCACACTGCTGTCTTTCGACATCGAGAACTTTCAAGAAGGCCTGGAAATCCAGTCCAAGTTGGACGATATACTTGAAAACCTAAAGGGAAAGGATCGGGAGATTGCTTCCGTCGACTCCATCTCGTACCTCGTGGCACCGGACTCGGTTCGAACCAAAAACATGAAGTTGGCTTCCGACATCCTCGAAGCATGGCCCCGGCTCAAGGATTTTTTTACGAAAAAGCTGGAGCACTCGGATCTGTCGAACAATGCGGCACAGACAATGGACCGGTCCTTCGATTCCGTCGGCAAGATACTGGGCGAATTACAGACCCAAGGCCGGCAGGACCCTGAAAGTTCCGACGAGTTGGAGCGGTCGTGGTACACTTGTCAAGTCAAGGGGAAATATCGCTTTTTAACCCAGATAAGATTCTCGGCAGAGGTAACCGATCCAGACAAACTCAAAAAAGTGGACCGGAAGATTATGGACGCAGTAAAGACCCTACCAGTGTCTGTGGGTCTCTCCGGGCCTAGGCAGTCGATGGAAGAGATACTTTCCACTCTGGTTTCAGAGCTTGTTCGGCTTGGCCTCTATGTGCTTTTCACGGTAATACTTTTTTTTGTTGCGTTTTTCCGGCATCCTGTGGGGGTAGTGCTCAGTCTGATTCCGATGGTCGGGGCTTTTTGTGTTACCCTCGGGGTGATGGGCGCACTAGGCATGGGGCTGCCCTTTTCGGTCGTCGGGGTTGCTCCTTTGATATTTGGCCTTGGAATGGACAATGGAGTCCACGTAGTCATGGGGAGTTCTCCCGAGGAAGGCGGCTCTGTTTCAAAGGCGATGGCTCGCGTTACGAGACCGATCATTTTCACGTCTCTCACAAACGTGATGGGTTTCGTTCCCATGCTGACTTCCAAACATTATGCAATGGAATTTCTGGCATGGGCCATGGTGATTGGCATGACCTCCGCTGTTGCGTTTACACTGACTACACTCCCGGCGTTGCTCCTGTTGCTGGAGAGACGGCGAAACATCAAGATCGGAGAAATCCAGCCGGAACGTACCCCCTGAATTGTTACCTCTTTGCGGCCATGAGGTCACCTATCTCATCTACCACCTGGCCTGTGATAGAGATAAACTTCAAGGAGATTCGTTCATTGTCGGCCTGTATCAAGGCATAACCTTCCTGGGATGAAAAGAAGACCGGTTTCCATGGTGTGTTTTCCCGAGCGTAGTAAGGAGCGCCTGCAGTTCCAAGGGTGAAGTGCCACGTGGGATTCCAGAAACCAGGATCAGCCGAATATTTGTCCAAAACCCCATCTCCATCGGTATCGTCTAGAGGGTAAACGCCGACGGGTGTCTTGTCCGTGATCAAGGTGCGATGATATTCGTGCTCATCGCTGGTCAATACCGCGGCCACTTTCTTGGATTGGGAAATCGCGCGCCATAGCCGGTTGCGCACTTCTATCATGCCCAGTTTCTCCGGCATCAATGAACCGTTTTTATTCGTGTAAGCACGCACGTTGTTGTTGCCGTTCCACCACATGGTGTCTTTTAAATGGCCACCGCAGGGGAAAACGGGGGTGTGTCCATAGAGCACGATATAGCGTACGGTCGGGTTCGACTCGGCTTCATTGAGGGCGCTCTCTATCCACTCGAGCTGATCTTCCATGATATATCCCTGAGGGGATCCACCGTAATTTTTTATTTTTTTGTCTGTGGTCGACCAATAATTGTTGTTGAACGCTACGATTAATACCGACCCGTACTGAAATTTGTAAACGTTCCGAGTGTAGGTGGGACGACGCGGATCAGAAGGTTTCGGCCCATTAACAGGATTGAGAAACTCAGAGGCGAACACTGCTTCACCGCTCTGTTCGTCATAGGGCCACTTGTCCAAGAAAACTCCCGATCCAGTGCCGTCATCATACGCATTGAGCAGGGTCTCGTGGTTGCCCATACATGTGTAAACAGGCCTGGAGCGCCAAAAACCGGCCATCGCCTGTTTCCATCCCCTGAACTGCGATCTTAAATCTTGCATGTCAGAGGTGTAGCCATTGACAAGGTCTCCTCCGAAGAGGAAAACCTCTGCTCCTCTTCGATATGCGTCCATGGTGATCCGACTCAGTGTAGAAAAGTTTATTCCCATGTAATTCATTTCTCCGCCACCGATGCCTTCCCGGCTGTCTCCTGAAAAAGCGAGTGTTACTGAGCCGGTGCCTTTTTCAGGAGCGGTCAAAAACTTGTACAGATTCGACTTAACCTTCTCTTTTTTTTCCGTTTCACATTGCACAAAGTAAACGTATTCCGTGGAGGGCTGAAGACCGCTGATTTTTACGCAGTGCTTTTTTTGATTTTCAGTTCCCGAGAAGATCATGGGATTATCAAGACGGTAATCATCGCGGCCGACCTTGATCCGCACTTGATTGCCTCCCACCCGGTGGACGGTCACCTCTGCCTTGCACAATTCGTCGGTTTCAAGTGCGATCATGAGGACGGAAGGGTCATCGCTTGTTACTAAAGCCACGAATGGTCCCTCAACAATGGTGAGGTTTTTATGGAAATTGTCTCCATCCTTGCGAAAGCTCACTATGCTGTCAAAGAAGCCTAGAATTTCAGGCGTGCCTTGATTCAGAGACCATAGATTGAGACGATACGCTAAGGTTGTGGTCATGGGCCATGGACTATTGGGCCAGTCGTTGGCGTTATACTTAGCTTTGAACAAATCGGAGATACCGAGCACGCCTTTTCCGTTCACCAACGGACTACTGAGGCGGTAACGAGTGTAATCATAGTCAGCTTCCCCTGCTTCAAAGGGATAAGGGCCGGTGAAGATGGTTCCCTGCAGGGAAGGGTCTCCCAAGTCAATTACCAGACCCTTGTTTTCGGGATCGACTCCATTTATCCGACGCAATTGATCAAAGGTTATCTGATTCGTTATGTGAGCTTGTCGAGTAGGTAGATCGGGCACAATAACAGGCAGGTCCTGTTCCGACCAACAACATGGGGGTTTTACGGCAACCCCGACAGTAACGACGATGAGTAGTAAGGCCAACCTCCGGCTGAATTCAGATAAAAAAGCTTTTCTCAGCATCCCGCACCTCCGTTTATGAACCAACCATTCTGAGGAATGTTGGGTTTTCTCATTGGGATCCTTCGTGGCTGGAAATTGATTGACATATCAATCAGTACTTGCTACCGAATTTAGTATGCGGCAAGTCCAGCGTGTAAGCGACGGCAGAAAAGACAAGCAAACCGCAATCTTTGATGCGGCGTGCAAACCTCACTCCGGCCCGATTGAAATTTTTCAGAGCCTTCATAGACAGGACCGAAGATATCATCGCACGGGCTCAAGCTCAAAACACTTTACGAAAGGACGTGAAGGCGAGATACCTGACCTACATTTTTCTTGGGGCAATAGAAGCCTTTGTTTCCACAATGGTTATAGAGAATTACCTGATCAGGGGGAAGACACACAAGCAGCGCATTGCCTTGAACCTTCTCACGGTTTTTTTCAATGGAGCCCGCCCCATATAGAAGGAACTGACCATGGATTTTGGATTGACCGAGGAACAGCTTATGTTCAAGGAGCAGGTCCTCAAGTTTGCACGCCGCGAGATCGTGCCACGCGTTCAGGAACATGATCTCCAGGGTAAGT
>CAIXMD010000056.1 GCA_903920415.1 uncultured Desulfomonile sp. | reverse complement strand
TTTTCTCCCAAGGCTCTCTATTGCTCTAATCTGTCACCGGTTCTTCCATCATACAATTTATCCTTTGAACGGGTGCCCCGGATTGAAGACGTCGCATTATTTTTATCAAACAGGAACACTGAAAACAACCAATAAATAAGTCAAGCAGTTAGAAAAAATTCGCTTTCGATGAAAAATGCCGTTGAGAAAATCTAAGACTTTGATTTAAATGCCTTGAGCGAAAAAAAGGGGGGGGATTTTGAAGGGCTTGGTTGGAGAGTGCCTTTGGTAAGATAAACGAGAAACTACCCATCAAAGTGGGTGCGGATCTCATACTCTTTATTGCTTTGTTCCCGAATTATTTGAAGACTTTGACCTGTTTCACGGCAAGGACGGAATTCGTAACAGTTGGAGAAAATCATCATGAGTGAGAGAAGAATTGTCCGAAAATTCCAGCAGCGACCGAGAAACGGCCACCTTAAAGGCGCCTTGCTGGGACCGGTCTCCAATCTTGAAGAACATGTCAGTTCTGACTGGTGGCGCCTAATCTTTAACGCACTTTACTTGAAAACGGATGCGGACGTAGTGGATGACCATAAGGTAACCAGCGATGAGATAGATTTTTTCCTGAAACTGGTCAATCTACCACCTGAAGCCAGGATTCTGGATTTGTGTTGCGGTCAGGGGCGTCACGCCCTGGAGCTTGCCAGGAGAGGATTCAGGAATGTTGAAGGCCTGGATCGTTCGCGATACCTGATAACAAAAGCCAGGACTATTGCCGCCAAGGAAGGATTAAGGGTCAAGTTTAGGGAAGGAGATGCCAGAAAAACCCACTACGGGCCCGAAAACTTTGATTGCGTAATGATATTGGGCAACAGCTTCGGTTATTTTGAAACCATTCGAGATGATCTCGACGTCCTGAAAGAAGTGTTTAGGATAGTAATACCAAACGGGCGCTGTATTCTGGACGTTACCGACGGAGACTATTTAAGGAATAGTTTTGAATCTCGATCATGGGAATGGATAGACAAAAAGCATTTCGTCTGTCGGGAACGCTCACTCTCGGCTGATGCTCAGAGACTGATATCAAGGGAAATAGTTACCAATGTGAGCAAGGGCGTGATCGCCGACCAGTTCTATGCTGAGCGTCTCTATTCAAAGGAGAGCATAGTCCATATAATGTTGGAGGCTGGCTTTAGTGATTGCCGTGTCGAGGGGGAAATTTGTACCAACTCATGCAGGAATCAAGACTTGGGGATGATGAAGCAGCGTATTATCGTTACCGCCTCAGTGCAAAAGATTTGCTCAAGAGTTAAAACAAACCGCGCATGGGCGGCAAGAAGTGTGTTGGTCCTACTGGGCGACCCGCGTAAACCCGACCCTCTCAAGCCCTCATCAGTTTTCGACGACGATGATTTTTTCACAGTTGAACTGGCCAAATCTTCACTAGAGGAACTCAAAGAGTACCGTTTCAAGTACCTGGATAACCACGACACAATGATCCAGGATTTGAAGAAAATGTCAGGAAAGACTGATCTTGTCATTAATTTTTGCGACGAAGGATACATGAACGATCCGAGGCAGGAGTTGCATGTTCCGGCCCTTCTGGAGCAACTGGGAATTCCCTATACCGGCGCCGGGCCTCAATGTTTAGCCTATTGCTATGACAAATCGCTTGTGCGGGGAGTAGCCAAAGAGATGAAAATTCCCGTTCCACGAGCATTTTTCGTTAGACCTGAAGATTCAACGTTCGAACTCCCATTTTCGTTTCCTGTGCTCATAAAGCCAAACTTTGGCGACGCGAGTTTCGGGATTACCCAGCGGAGCGTTGCGAGCAACTTGGAAGAGGCCCTGGACGCAATTTTCGAAATTCGCAACCAGTTCGGTTACGATAAACCCATACTCGTGGAAGAGTTCCTTTCTGGAAAAGATCTTAGTGTGGGCATAATTGGGAACCCTTTGGAAGGCTACGTAGTCTTGCCGATTTCTGAGGAGGATTACTCCAAGATTCCGCCGACCCTGCCCAAGATCTGTGGTTATGAAGCTAAATGGCGGCCCGATTCACCCTATTGGAAAGTTAAGCCAGTGCCGGCTCACCTCCCTGATGAACTGGAAAAATCTATCGTAGAGTGGTGCTTGAGGTTGTTTGAGAGGCTTGAATGCAGGGACTACTGCCGATTCGACTGGAGACTGGACTCTGAAGGCAACCCAAAACTCCTGGAGGTAAACCCGAATCCCGGCTGGTGTTGGGATGGGCATCTCGCGAAAATGGCGAACTTTGCCGGAATATCTTACCGTGAAATGCTGGCAGCAATACTGAAAGCCGCAGAGCGAAGATTGGGACTGCACCCTAGTGCTGAAAAGTCTGGAGAAAACTCTTTTCAGGAGTGTCAACCCGCAAAACAATCTCTGGGATGAGAGGGCTGAGAAGCCGATCGCTCCGGCCAAATCCGGACTGCGAAGCGTTTCAGGCGATGTTGCAGAGTTGAAGATAGCGGTGGTACGCAACCCTGTGAGCGATCGTGACAACCTCACGGCCAGTCGTTGCGATTATAGTCCGGGAGGTTGAAAGTCCGGTCGGTTCCGTAATTCCATTCATACGGGATGGGAAAGAAAGGAAATTCGATCTCGGTGACACGGCTCATGAATTTGTCCCACCTGTAACTGTCGCCAGTCTTCTTGCCCACGGGCGCTTTTTCGAAAAATCTCTGGGAATAATAATACATGCCATAATAACCTGGAGGATAGTTCCGGAAGAAACGATAGTTGTGATCTGCGGCCCAGGCGGATGACAAATCATTCACTGCGAATAATAGTATGGCCAGCAGAGCACTCTTGTACATGACAGAATGCATGATTTCTCCTGACAGGTCCCTCCAAGCAAGACTTGCAAACTAAATATTAGCATATAATACGTTATAAA
>CAIXMD010000055.1 GCA_903920415.1 uncultured Desulfomonile sp. | reverse complement strand
TTCACCCAGGTAAATTTCATTGAGATAGATGTGCAATATCTTTTCTTTACCCCAAACTTTCTCGAGCCTCTGGGCGAGTATGATTTCCCTGATCTTCCTGGAAAAACTGCGTTCCCTGGTCAATAGGAAGTTCCGGGTCACCTGCATGCTGATGGTGCTGCCCCCCTGTACAATTCGGCCTGCCTTAAGGTTACGGACCATGGCACGGCTGATGCCCAACCAGTCCACCCCTTTATGCTCGTAAAATCTCGCGTCTTCTGCAGCAAGGAAGGCATCGATAACGTGGGTGGGCATCTGGGCGAGGTCAACCACGAACCTCTTTTGCTTGTAGAAAATCCCGATCACCGTGCCGTCATCTGAAAAAAATGTGGAAACGGTCCGGGGCTGGTAAGTGGCAAGCCCTGGTATTTCCGGGAGATCACTGGAAAACACCACATAGGCGCCAAGCCCTGCGCCGGCGATGAAGAAAGGAACAGCCCAGAGGAGGACAAGCGGCACGACAAAAACAAATTTGAAGAGTTTCCGACCCAGCATGGTTTTCCAAGTTTTTTTCATGTTGTGTAGTTCGATTGCCGGCCCTGCAATGAATTGCAAGGCCATGTTCACATCTCAATCACCATCAGGTCCCGGGCTTCGACGATTTCGCCCGAAAAAAACCCTGCGGCCTGTTGTACCACGTCCACGTCCTCGCAGGGAGGATAAAAATGAGTCAGGACCAATTTGCTTACCCCGGCCTCGGCCGCCCTGATTGCAAGACCCGAAGCATTGCGCTCCAGATTCTGGGTTGCGGTTCCCAGGATAGTGAGTTGCATGCAATTTTGACCTCCGAACGGCTCTTTTCGTTCCGGTTTAGTTTCTGTTATCTATGTTACAGCATTGCCGGTTTAGGGAAAAGGCCGAAGCATCCGTGAACTCAAATTTGATGCGACAGTCAACTTTTTCTGCTAAACTATACTATCTACGGGGATAGGAATCCGCAGTATCACATTTGGGGAAGGTGAAGTAAATCGTATGGTTTTTGCTATTGCGGTATTCGTTCTCTTGTTTGTGATCTATTTCTGGTCAGTCAGGATGCGGGACCTTATTCAGACTTGGCGCAAGGTCCCTTACATCGAGCCTACGAGCGAGGTTGATCTCCCGGAAAACCCGCCTCTCATTTCAGTTATAGTTCCTGCACACAATGAACAGGCTGCGATAGAAGAATGCATCCGGTCCATACTGGAGCAGGATTACCCTTGTTTCGAACTCATCGTGGCAGACGATCGTTCCACGGATGCGACGTTGTCCATTGCAAGGTCTCTTTGCCGAGGGCATCCTCATTGCAAAGTAATCTCAATTAAAGAATTACCCCAGGGATGGACTGGCAAGTGTCATGCCTTGTACAAGGCTGTGGAACATGCATCCGGTGAGTGGCTGGCCTTTCTCGATGCGGACAGTAAGCTGGAAAGGACTGCCTTGGGACACTGTTATCATGAAGCTGTTCTCCACAGGGTGAACCTGGTTACTCTGATTCCGAAATTCGTAGTCAGGACCTTTTGGGACAAAGTCCTCCAGCCTGTTTTCGCCGCCATGTGCTGTATTCTCTTTCCTCCCGGACAGGTGAACGATCCTGCGAGTCCGGCTGCGTTAGCAAACGGAATGTTTTACATGATAAGCCGATATGCGTATGGAAAAATAGGAGGGCACAGTGAAGTCAGGGACTTGGCGGTGGAGGATGTGGGCATAGGCAAGCGGGTAAAGGCGGCACGGCTTGGCATTCTCATGGTAAACGGTCGGAACATCATGCAGACACGAATGTACTCCGGGTTCAAGGATACCCTGAACGGATGGACCAGGATACTCAGCGCTTGTATGAATTACAAAGTCCGTGTGGTAGTTAAGCACCTGGTAGTACATGTGCTCATGAGCCCGCCCGTTTTTGTAGGGGCGCTTTTCTTTTATGTGCCGAAGGCTATTGAGCTTTGGCCGGGCGGGTGGTTCGTGCTGCCATGCATGTGCCTGGTTGGAATGTCGATAGCCCCTTATCTGTTTCTGGGCCAGATGGGTTTACCACGGAAGTATGCTGTTCTACTCCTCTTGGGAAATCTCTTGCTTATATGGGTTCTTGCCGTGATCTTGAAAAAGATTCTCTGCAAGGACGCTCTTCAGTGGCGTGGTACGACATACCATGATTGCCGGTATGAACCGGGAAGGTTGGATCCGGCATCGCCCCAGGCATATCGACGACCCTGACCGGAGCCCCACTATCCTTTGCGTGTGCAAAAAACTACTTCAGGCCATTCCCCAGCAGCTTCCCCACGACAAGATCC
>CAIXMD010000054.1 GCA_903920415.1 uncultured Desulfomonile sp. | reverse complement strand
TTTCGGGTCGAATGATCACAATATTCTTTTCTTCGAACCTGCTAACGCGTATGCTTTGCAATAGTAAACCAGGAGGCCGAACTCATGCTCCTTGCGATCGATGTGGGCAATACCAACACTGTAATAGGCATCTTCGAGGGCAACACGGGCCTCGGATTCTGGCGCATCCGCACCGTCGAAGACGCTACGGCCGATGAGTACTGGATGATGCTACGCAACATAGCTGCAATGAGTTCTGTGGACCCCTCCAGGATCAGCGGCATAATAATCGCCTGCGTTGTCCCCACTTTAATAGGAGCCCTCGAGGATATGTGCACGCATTTTCTAGAACTTCGTCCCTTATTTGTGGGCCCAGGGATCAAGAGCGGTATGCCCATCAGGTATGACAATCCCAGGGAGGTCGGTGCTGATCGAATTGTAAATGCGGTTGCGGCTTACGAAAAGTATCACTGCGAACTGATAGCGGTGGACTTTGGTACCGCTACGACTTTTGATTACATTAACGAGGCCGGCGAATATGAGGGCGGGGCCATAGCCCCAGGAGTAAAGATAGCTGCGGAGGCATTATTCCACGAGGCATCCAAGCTGTTTCGAGTAGAACTTGTTGCCCCCCAGCGAGTTATTGCAAAAGACACTGCTTCGGCAATACAGTCGGGAATCATTTTCGGGTATGCTTCGCTTGTGGACGGAATACTGTTACGAATGTTCGAGGAGTTGGGGTCCAGACCGAAAGTAATTGCCACCGGTGGACTGGCCCGAGTAATCACTTCCGAAACGAAGTTCGTGGACGAAATTGAAGATAACTTAACCATGGACGGACTTCGCATCCTCTACGAGAGAAACAAGCCGTCCAGGAAAGCCTGACGTCGGATTACACCCTCATCGCGATAGGAAAAAACTCCGCAGCGTTTTTCCAACAGATTCTTTCCAAAGATTCGGCCGGCAACCCCATGCTGCAAAGGCGCTTCAGCTCACGATCCCACGCGTACGGTATATTTGGAAAATCGCTCCCGTACATGATGCGATCCATACGCATATCCTCAAGGGGAACCGGATTGATTAACGGCAAATAATCAGCCAGTCCCATGGCGACATCAATCCAGAGGTTATCGTATTGATTCAGCAATAGGTGGTACGCCACAAACTCATCAGCCCCCAGGTGTGGAACACATATTCTGAGGCTTGGATAGGAGATGAGGACCCGCTCAAGTTTTTCCGCACTGCATAACAGGAACGGATCGGTCTGGTATGCATAATGAGGGTTTTTAGGCTCGCGTCCGACATGCATGACCAGAGGCTGGGAATACTCTGAGCACGTTTCAAATATGTCGAGCATTTCAGGGCTATCCATGTCGAAGTACTGGACGTGTGCGTGTAGTTTCACCCCGCTGAGTCCTCGTGCGAATGCCTCCTCCAAAATGGACCTTGCGCCCTCTTCTCCAGGGAAAACAGTAGCCGTGCCGGTGACTTGAGAATACCCCTTGCAGAGCTGGGCCATAAAAGTATTCAAATGTCGTGCTATTCCAGGCCGGTGAGAATAGTGCAAGGCCACGATATGGTTTACGCCCCGAGAGAGCAAGAACTCTATAACCCCCTGTGCGGTAAGCTTGTAGCGGATGGGCCAGGCGAACTGGTCGAACCATTTGCGAATCGCTGCAAATAGTTCGTCCGGAAAGACATGAACATGAGCATCTACGATGAACGGCAAGGATTCGGGAACAGTCTCACTCTCGGGATCCTCCAACGCCGGTAAAGGTAAAACCAACATGTGGGCGATACTCCTGAAGCATCATTGTGGTTGAATTTGAAGCAGTTTCTTTTACGAAAGTTGACGACGGTGGACTTTGTGTATCTCACCACCCACTCTATTCGCAATTATATCCCTATACAAGAAGCCTTATCAACTTTCGAGCTTCGTCACATTGTAACTCTGATAATCGTTCAGAGTTCACTCAGCTGGAAAGAACCGTCTCTAAAGCTTTGGGAAGCGCCGGGAGTAGTTGAGCAACTGAGAAGGCCGGGGTGGGATTCGCAAGAAGCCCCATGATGCGATTGGCTCTGGCCGCGTTTGTCGCCGCATAAGGCACGGAATATCCATAGGCTATCATGGCTGCGACAATACCGGTCAGAGTGTCCCCCGTCCCGCCGATTGGCTCCATAGTTGCGACACAGGGCTCACTAATCTTTGAAATAATCTTTGCCGCTGACGCCACATAGTCGCTACGCCCTTTTACCAGTAGGCAACGGGCGGCATTATCGTTTTCATAAGCTCGTTGAATTAGTTCGGGCACCCTTTCTTCATCCTGTAAGAGAAACCCACGGGTGTAGAAGGGGTGAGGAGCGGATTCGTCCGCCAAGAAAGCCATTTCGCCCACATCCGGGGTAAACAGGTCATAGGAAAGAGAAAAGCCGCTCATTTTGGCGACATACATGTAACCCGCATCTGCAACCAAAATGGGCCTGTTGGAAAGGTCGTCCAGCTTCAATAGAATCCTGTTGTGCCAGTCCACATCTGGTTGCAAGTAATGGAACACCAACACCTTTTCAGACCGTTCTGAAAAGGTCTCCACCAGATGCCGATATAACCGAAC
>CAIXMD010000053.1 GCA_903920415.1 uncultured Desulfomonile sp. | reverse complement strand
CTGATGTCTCACCTCCGCCGGATGGATGATTCAATCCAGTTCAAGGCCTTGATTCTTCCTCCTATCGAGGGAGCGGGAATGGCTGATGACCCAGAAATACGTGCCCTCATGAAGAGGATGAATGCGGGATACATTCATGTGGATGAACTGTCTGAACTGTTTTGTCGTGAACTCCTCATTTCTTCATCAGAAGATGTTTGGGTGCTTTTTATGAGGACTCTACCCGAATTGAGCACCGTGCGGCTCGATATATCGAACCCTTCTACTGATGAGGGTAAAATTCAGGCATCAACGGTGTCTTTTGACAAAGAAGATTTTCCTCTGATAGATTCTTTGTCTAGAATTGACATGCTTCAAGGAGAACTGAGCGCTACACGAACTTTTTCACATGAACGAGATTTGTGGATAAGCGACCATAAGCCTTTCAGTTTTCTTAGGTATCCGCTTGTTTCTGCAATAATGGCACTGGAGACATTCATGGAAGCTGCGAGGATACTCTATCCCCATCTCCAGGTTCGGGGTGTGAGGGATGCATGGTTTCTCGATATAATTGAATGTCCCCCTAATACCAGTCGATCATCGGAAATCTGTTGCCGTAAGGCAGGTAGTCTGAGACATGAAATATTCTGCGAAGCTTCCATATCGACTCAGGAGATTTCTCCGTCAGGAAGGATAATTGAACCGAAGCAACCCAATTACAAAGCGCTCGTCGTTCTGTCCGGTCAAAGATTATCTGCAGAAACCAAATTTGAAGGATTTTCAGAAGTCCCGAGAGAATTTGAGACTCCAAGCATGGGCCATTCACAGGTCGTGGAGCAATACCGGCAACGTTCTCAGATGCAAGGAAGGTATAGGGTTATAGAATCTGTTGATGGGACGTCTCTAGGAATTATTCGCGGGCAGATGATCTACCGGGAAAGTAATGATTTCTGCAACTCATCAAGAAGCAATTACCAGTATTCTCCCTATCTCCTCGAAGCCCTTATGCAACTGGCTAACTTTTATATTCTCACCAGGAATCCTTCAGAAAGCCGTTCCATTATTCCATACAAGATAGGTGAGGTGATCTTTTCGAGAAACTGTAAAGATGGTGAAAACGTTACTGTGGAAGGTTTTTTGAAGAATCAGGACGATGAGGGCATCGTTTGGGATGCTCGCGGCGTGGACGTGGAGGGTCGAACGATAATGGCAGCAACAAACATCATGTTTCGATGGTTTTCCACGTGATGAGCGGATTGAAAGTGAAATCCCAAGGTATTGAGGTCCTGGCCGATGTACGACCTTTGGAGGTTTTCCAGCTTTCGGTGGGATATGGGATGGTGTTCTGCGCTTTCGCGAGAACTGGCTACTCATATGGGAAACGCACGGATCGTAACACTGACAAGCTCACTCTACTGTCCAAGTTATTGGAACTCGTGCATAGAAAGAGGAAAACCCTGGACACGGGAGGCCAAAATAAGCCCTTACATGTCGAAATTCGGTATCATAAGTCTGGGAAACCTTTCTTATTAGTCGGAGGAACGCCTGGCCCATCGGTATCGTTTTCTTATTCGGACGGAAGTATTTGGTCGGCTCTTTGCGATAATGATTTCAGTTGCGGAATTGATGCCGCCGGAAGATCTGAATTTAGTTTCACCTATCCATTTCATAGAGCATTTTGTAGCGAGGAACTGCGACGAGGACGGGAAATCACCCAGACGGATTCTCATGAAACAGCTGCTCTCCTGTGGTCTGCCAAAGAGGCTGTTGTAAAAGCAATCGGCTGCGGATTTCATCAGTTGGAGCCTCTTCATGTGAGGATCCTTCCTCATCCAGGATCATTTGGGCCGGCATTTGAATTTGACACAGAGATTATTGGTACGGCGTTGCGAGGATCGCCGTACCCGCAAAAAAGCTCCATTACCGTACGATCGTTCAAACACGGGGAGGATTGGATTTCGGTAGCCCTAGAGGATAGAAAAAACGTCGGTAAAACTTTATGAGAGCCCTATTAATTGTTTCTTGGACATGGAGCCAGGCTGTTGCGAATCCTCTTGGTCAATACGAACAGAAAACCAGACCTTCTAGCAGCTCCGCCTCTCGGGCTGTGCTATGTGGCAAGTGCTACGGAGGCTGCCGGGCATGAGGTCAAGGTTGTTGACTTATGCTTTGCCGGCTCAAATTATAAAGAAAGCCTTCGTAATGCTATACAATCATTCAACCCTGAAGTGATCGGGCTGTCGATAAGAAACATCGACAACGTGAACATCCTGCATCCAGTTTCGTACCTCCCAGAAGTATTGGAAGTCACTGAAACCATAAGACGTTGCTTCAGCTCTCCTATTGTAGTCGGCGGCTCTGGAGCGAGCTTGATGCCTGAAAGCGTCTTGAAAATGCTGCAGGCTGATTTCATAGTTGTTTCTGATGGGGAAAGTTGTTTTGTGGAGCTTTTGAGGTCCCTTGAAAGAGGCGAATCTCCTGAAGCTATCCCTGGAGTGGGGATGATGTTGGGCGATAAGTTCCACATCACTGAGCCTGTGTTAGGAGAATTCAAAGGTCCGGCTCCTGATCTTGGGAGATGGATCGATACGAAGCCATATAACCGTATAGGCGGCAGCTACAACATCCAGAGCAAGCGTGGATGTAGGCAGAAATGCATTTATTGTACTTACAATCAGTCTCTCGAGGGCAATAAACTGCGCCTACGGTCACCGGTAGAAGTGGTGGACGAAATAGAAGAGGCGTTGACGAAATATCGACCTAAGATCTTTGAATTTGTTGACTCAGTTTTCAATGATCCGCTGGAACATTCGTTGCAGATCCTTGAAGAAATAGTGCGTAGACCATGGAAAGCTGAATTCACTTCCATGGGGATGCACCCTCGCAACCTTGACAAACAATATTTGAATCTAATGTGGAGAGCCGGATTTAGGTCTTTCATGATAACGCCTGAGTCTGCATCGGACAAAATGCTGAGGAACTACCGGAAAGGCTTTGGCAAGGATGATGTGGTAAGAGCGGCACAAGCTGTAAACAGGACATCTTTTGCCGCATGGTGGTTCTTTATGATTGGAGGACCGGGTGAGAACAACGACACACTGCAAGAGTCTCTCGACTTTGCTTTGAAGTACCTTCGGAAAGATCGCCGGCCTGTGACAAATGTGGCTCATTTTTTCATTGGAGTAAGAATTTATCCTGCTACCAAACTCTGGGAAATCGCTTTTGAGGAGGGTTTTATTGATACCAACGCAGACCCGCTGAAAAGTCTGTGGTACTTATCCGAAGATCTGGATCTGGATCGTGCGGTTAATCAAATGACCGAGGCCGCTTCGATCTGCTCAGAGATCTACCTTGGATTTGATGAAAATATTCTCGTCTTTTCAAGGGCAGCAGCACTTTTTTTTAAAATTTTTAACTTTTCCAGGCCATATTGGAGGCACTTTCCCGCTGCCAACCGTTTAGGACTAATGACGGGATTGCGATTCATGTATCGTCCACCAGACATGTCAGGCCTGATAAGAGATTGTTTGAGACGACAGGGATATGTCGGGCGTTTGATCCAGGAAACGGTAACCTGATAGACGAACAGGTCTGGAAACTGTTGATCAAAGTCGAATAACTGATGTCTGCCACGAGGAGCATTTGCCGAGCCGGCACTACCAATCAGCTCAGGACGAAGGACATCAGAAGGGAAGTTTGAGAAATGTCTTGCTTTTTGGATATCGCACTGCTACAAATAGGGTTTATAACTGTTTTATTGTAATTTCATTCGGGAGGGAATCTATGACTCTTACAAAAGCCGATATTGCAAAGAAAATAGCTGATGACTGTGGGTTTATGAAAGGCGAAGCCACGGAAATTGTAGAAAAACTGCTGGAGATAATTAAGGCCAAGCTCATTGCCGGAGAAGACGTTATGATCTCGGGCTTCGGAAAATGGACGGTCAAGGCTAAACACTCTCGCAGGGGACGTAATCCGCAGACAGGTCAAGAACTTATATTGGATGCTCGCAGAGTTGTTACCTGGAAATATTCTCCGGTTCTAAAAAAATCGGTAAATGCTTCTTCCTCCCTATAGCCCTAGAAAACAGTAGCAGGCGGTCAACGATGCCCAGGAGGTCTGTCCTAGTGGTTGACGATCGAAATTGACCGCTTACCCGGAGACTTGAAATGTGACTGGGATTACGAAAGAGATACCCCAATTGTGAGAGAAGTGCCCCGGTATTTTAAAAGACTGATTTCGCAATTCGTTTATTGACAAAGGCATTTCTCACCGTAAGAGCTGAGAATGATGAAGAATCTGCTTTTGGTCTTGATGGTGGGGCTCTTTGGGTTTCTCACAACCCTATTGATCATACCATTTATTAAGAAACTTGCCCTAAGAACCAATATCATAGCTTATCCAGGGGGGCGCAGGAACCATGAGAAGCCCACTCCCCTTCTGGGCGGAGTGGCTATTTTCTTACCGTTTGCCGTAGTTTTCGTCCTTTTCTATTCTATTGTTATGATGGGGAAACTCCAGGTCGGCCACCCTGAAAAACTCCAAATGCTTTCTCTCTTTCTTGGATCTACATGGATTCTCATTCTTGGTGTCATTGATGACAAAGCGCCCCTTGGCTGGAAAAAGAAGCTTCTGGGCCAGGTCTTTGGAGTTGTCATTCTCGTACTAGGTGGGCACACGATAAGCACGGTCTCCATACCGTTGTTGGGTCCGGTGGATTTTACGTGGTTCGGAATTCCACTTTTCGCACTGGCAATTCTGGTCGTAACAAATGCAATCAACCTGATTGACGGTCTCGACGGGCTAGCAGGAGGGGTCTGTTTTTTTGCCGCAATGACTTGTGGCATAATTGGTTTTTTCAAGGGAGATTTTTTCAGCGTAACGGTGTGCTTTACCATTTCAGGGAGCCTACTGGCATTTCTATGGTTTAACTTTCCTCCAGCTTCTATCTACTTGGGAGACGGCGGTAGCCTGACTCTGGGATTTCTCCTGGGAACTCTTGCAGCCAGCAGTTCTGCAATCTATCCAGGCCAGCGCACCGGGACTATGGGAATGATCCTCATCTCCTTCCTTCCATTCAGCATAGCCCTTCTGGATGTCATTCTCTCGGTACTCCGCAGATGGATTACGGGGAGAAAGATTTTTTTGCCGGATGCCGACCACCTGCACCATCGGCTCATGGAGAAGTTCCGGAATCCTAGACGCGTTGTGGCCATATTTTATTTCTTTAGTTCTATTCTGGCCGCTATGACCCTCTTCCTTGTCCTCGGTCCCCAGTCCGTATTCTTCAAAGTTTTGTCAATGGTCTCAGGCTTTTTTGTTGTAGTAGTGCTGGGGGCGGTACTCAAACTCTACAGAATCGAAAACCTTGTTAAAGCCATTGAAAATAGACCTCATTTTCAATTCGTCACGAGCTACCGATCTTTCATGAGTGCTAGGATCTGTAGGGCTGATTCTTTCGACGCACTTATATCTTTGCTGGAATCAGGAGTGAGAGACCTTGGATATGACAGCGTGGAAGTGCTTAGCCAAGGACAAACAATTGGTGTTTGGTCTAATCCCGGAAAAGTTCACCCTGAAGCCCCCCGCTCTGATGAAGAGATAAACATTCCCGAGGTAGGACTAACCATAAAGTGGGTAATTCCCACCCATGAAAGTGAGAGCTACCAGAAATTCCTTGCAGTGACATGGTACGGCTTTGTCAAAGAGATTGGCTGCAAGGCTAAAAGTCTTGCCGAACAGCCGCCCCGATCCAGTGGGTCTGAAAACCTTTGTGTGTCGGAAGTATCATATCACTTAGAGCACCGCTAGATAATAAGAAGCTTTAGTTTCTAACTCGCTTAGAAATTTTCCTTAGTCAGATGCCTTGCCTTAGCTTCCGAAAACTTGCCTTTCTGGAAATTAAACTCTACTGATTCAGTAATGAATCTTTTTTGTTGAGAAATTCAATTACATGATGTTAAATTCTATATCAAACGAGCAACTCTTGGTTGGGGGACCGGAATCGTCAGATAGTTTTTCACAAGAGATCTTAAGGCACTCATTAGCCTGATACTCAAAGAAAGGTGCTCATCATGGGATGTTGGGTGATATCTCGTCAGTGCCTGTCTGACCCCGGTCCATTGAAATGCGCGTTATGAGTTCAGGGAAGAAAAGGCGATTACTAATGATCCCTGCGTATGGGTCTGGCGTAAAGGATGGCGCGTGCCTGGACAGGTGCAACATCTTGGCACGTTTCCAGTGAAAGGTTATTTCTCATGCATCAAGCCGTTTTTGTTCTAACAGCCAAGGAGGGTTAAAACATATGGCTAACATTCTCGTCGATGAACGCGATGTCAAATTCGTGCTTTATGAACAACTCAACATCGAGGAACTCTGCCAGTCGGAAAAATATTCGGAGTTTTCGAGAGAAATGTTCGACATGGTTATGGAAGCGGCCCAAAAGCTTGCTGAAAAAGAACTAGTTCCAACGAATTCCAAAGGAGACGGGGAGGGAGTAAAGCTTGAAAATGGGCAAGTAAAGGTACCTGAGAGTTTTCATGATGCTTATCGCCATTATTGCGAAGGCGGATGGGCAGCCTTGCCGGTTTCACAGGACATGGGGGGACAAGGGTTTCCCAACGTTATGTACTGTGCAACTATGGAACTTTTCGTGGCAGCCAATCAAGCGCTCATGATGTATCCCGGACTCACCATCGGCTCTGCACGACTGATAGAGCTATATGGAACGGAAGATCAACATAGGACGTTCATGGATAAAATGTATACCGGCGAGTGGTGCGGCACCATGTGCTTAACCGAACCCCAGGCCGGTAGCGACGTCGGTGCATTGAGGACAAAGGCCGTCAAGAATCAAGATGGCACGTATCGGATGTCCGGTAACAAGATCTTCATTTCCGCCGGAGACCATGATCTGTCCGAAAACATCATCCACTTGGTGCTGGCCCGTACGGAAGGAGCGCCTGCAGGAACCAGAGGTATCAGCATCTTCATCGTTCCCAAGAAAAGGATTGAGGACGGCAATCTTGTTGACAACGACGTGGTCACCTCAGCAATTGAAAAGAAGATGG
>CAIXMD010000052.1 GCA_903920415.1 uncultured Desulfomonile sp. | reverse complement strand
AGTGGTTGAAGAAAATTCATTTGAAATCACTGAACTTTCCAGAGATGAGTTGCTTGGATTAGCGGGGATTTTTTTGGGTGACGTGCTGTCACATTACGGAATGTGGTTCACGGAGACTGTACACAGTCAAGGGGTAGAAAAAGCCGTAGAACTGGAGCATCGTGTTTTGCTCAGTTACTTTCCTCTTGTTTTGAGGAGACTCGCTCCACATTTCGGAATTGAGATCAAAGGAGATATTCCATCTACACTTGACAAGAAATCAAGAGAGGAACTCGTGCTCCTGATACAAGACATAGCCAAGACGTGGGTGACAGGTGACGGTCTCTGGTTTCAGGCGGTTGAGAGTTCAACTGGGATGGACGCTGCAAAGCTGATTAACGACACTTGCTGGTCCCATTTTGCCCGAATGGAAGCCTATAAGATTCTGCAGTACTTAAAAATATCTCATGGTGGGGGACTTAACGCTTTAAGAAAAGCCTTGAGATTAAGGATCTACTCCACCATCAACGGCCATCGCACTGCCTGGGACGACGACGGGTCTCTCATATTCACGATGGAAGAATGTCGTGTCCAAGGCTCCCGCAGAAGGAAACAAATGGAGGATTATCCTTGCAAATCAGCCGGCCTAGTAGAATACTCCCAATTCGCCATAGGAATAGATCCGAGGATAAAAACGGACTGCGTCTGTTGCCCTCCTGATCCTACACCCAAAGAAGAATTCTGCAGTTGGCGTTTCACAATCTAAACTATTTTGGCTTCAAACAGGTCGTACCGTTTTACCAGTTGAAGACTGTGTCTAAATCCTCATCTGTCACCTTAAATTTGATGTTGTGCGGCGGAAGTGCATCATTTATGAAAAATTCCGGCAGACGATCGTGAGCTGCAGTAAAACCTGCCCCTGTATTAAAGTCTCGCTCGGCTTTAAGAATTGATTTTCCTAGTGCCGTAACATCTTCAGCAGTCAGATTAAGGCCGTAAAATCCGTTTATCATGTCGATCAGAGCTTGAAAGGTCTCAGGTTGATCCATAATCGCAAAGGCTATGAAAAGGCACATACCTGTGGCGTCGATGGCAGCGGTGGCGATCTGGAGATTTCTTGACAATTCCACCTGTCCATCCGGCGATAAAGGATTTACCTGTCCCCCGACGTTAAGAATATTCGTGGCCACGGCATAGCCGGCAGTATGGTCCGCACCCATGGGGCTGGTTGCATAGGTGACACCTATCCCCTGGACAGCGCGTGGATCGTAGGCAGGCATGGCCTGGTTTTTAACCACGGGCACTCTTTCAACTGCGAATGCTTTTCCCGTTACCGCAGCTCCATTGCCCAAGATTCGGCCAAGATAGGTTCCTTTTCCAACTTCGTGAACCATGTTTATTGCCGCATCTGCATCACCGAACTTTGCAAGGCCGGCTTCCATGGCCACGCCAATGGAAGCCCCCATTTCAATGGTGTCTACCCCATAATCGTCGTCCAGACGGTCCAGCATGGCTATGGCATCCAGGTCGTCAATGCCGCAGTTTCCCCCGTGGGCCCAAACCGTTTCATATTCAGGCTGTTTGGTGAGGTACTTGCCGTACTTGTCCATATATATGCCGGAACATCGAATTATGCAGCCTCTATGACATCCGTGAGTCGCCGAACCACCGCGCTCAACTTCGACAGCCGCTTGAGTTTCGCCGCTAATCTTGGTGTGTCCCTCGAATCGACCCCACATGAAGTTGTGGGTGGGATACCCTCCAGCCTCATTCAATACGTTGGTAAGGACATTAGTTCCGTATGCAGGAAGACCTTCTCCCGTAACCGGATGTTTTTTGATGCCATCCACCCATCTCTTATTCGCCTCCTTGAATTTCTCAGGGTCTTTTGGAGAGCGCATTGTCATTCCACTGTCGTCCAACACAATGACCTTCACGCCCTTGGCGCCCATAACAGCACCGACGCCGCCTCGCCCAGCATGTCGAGTTGGACGCCCCTCCATATCCGTGCATGCGATCGAAGCAGAAGACATTTTCATTTCGCCGGCTGGTCCGATGGACATGCAGGCTACCTTATCCCCGAATTCTCGCCTCATTTTCTCAACTAAATCGTAGTTTCCAAGCATCTTGAGGCTGTTGTCTACAATAATTTTGACTCCGTCTTTGTTTATAAACATTTTGTAAAGATTGTCATCCTTGGGTTTGCCCTCAAGGACTATCGCCGCATAGCCAAGCCTCGCCAACACCTGTGATGCCATACCACCTGCATTGGCTTCCTTTATTCCCCCGGTGAGCGGACTCTTGCATCCTACAGAGAGTCGTCCCGACATTGCTGCCACGGTCCCACTCAGGAGACCCGGTGCAAAAACAAGCTTGTTGTCGGCTCCGAGAGGGTGACACAAGGGCGGCACTTCCTTGGAGACTAAAGTCGAAGTCAAACCCCTGCCTGCTATTCCGGCATAAGCCCCGACGGGAACGGCTGTATAGGTAGGGCCTCCATCAGCTCCCATATTAATTCTCAAGATCTTTTCCATGAGCTATCCTCTCTCCCCTGCTATCGCTACATTTTTCATCAAGTTGAACGACGAAGGTGGTCGCACGAACCACCGCCGCTGTGAAACAAACTTATTTGCCTTACCTCATGCTAATCTTAGGGGTGATGGGAGTCAAGAGGAAATAGAGCGAAACAATAATAATATTTAGTAGTTATGTCGTGGTAGACATAATCGGAATTCTCGTTTCACACACCGCATTATAAGATTTCTCCACACGACGGGTCGCATAGCTGAATGGCGTCAACCACCGGCAATAGGAGGAAAAACAGCAATCCTATCTCCGTTGTGGAGCAAATGATCTTCCATGGCATGGCGACCATTCAAGAAAATTATTTTTGGAGAATCAAGGGGTACTTGAAATCGTTCGAAAAGACTTCTAATAGTGGTTCCTGGGGCCATCTCTACGAAGCATGAATTGCCCGAGCTTTCCTCCGGTAAGAGATGCGCAAGTGACGCGTAGAGAATAAGCTGAATCTTCATGGGTGGCTACTGAGTACCTCTAATCTTATTTGCAGTAAGGCCGGCTTCCTGTATGACCAGTTTCAAGGGTATTCTTTTCTCTAAGGAAATACGCTTGCAGTCCTCGTATTCAGGACTGACGTTGATCACATTTCCCTCTAGTTGTGCGATCTTAAACTTCACCGGACCGTACTGGGTCTGAAACTCTTTTATCGATCTGTAAGCCTTGACTCGATTATCCTCTCTCCATCTCAATCCAATCGTAGTGGTTTCATTCATAAGGAACTCTGCAATTGTGTCCTTCATATCAGGAAGACAAATGATGGTCAGCAGCGTTCCGGGACGGTTCTTTTTCATCTGTACGGAAGAGAGAAAAACATCGAGGACTCCCATACCGAGGAGCTTCTCAATAAGGTAATCATAGATCTGGGGATTCATATCGTCGATATTAGTTTCCAGGACAGTAACACGTTCCACCAGGTAACCATCAATTGAGCCGGTCTCATCCCCAATAAGCACCCGGAGAAAATTCGGGATAGGAACATCCATGGTGCCTGCGCCGTACCCGATTTTTTCCACAATCATTTTCGGTATGGGACAGAAGCCGGAGGCGATGGTAGTGAGAATAGCAGCGCCTGTAGGGGTTAGCAGTTCTCCTTGAATTCCGGTAGAATAGACAGGTTTACCTTTAATCAGTTCTGCAGTGGCCGGCGCAGGAACCGGTAGAGTCCCGTGAGTGCATTCAACCAGTCCGGATCCAAGGTGCAACGGGGAGCTATAGACTCTTTCTATTCCCATGGTCTTAAGCCCAACCACTGAACCGACTATGTCGATAATGGCATCCATTGCGCCGACTTCATGGAAATGGATTTCTTGGATCGATACTGAGTGAACCGTGGCCTCTGCTTGGGCCAACCGCCGGAAGATTTTTCGGCTTGTCGGCTTGACTTCGGGATCCAGGTCGCTATTTTCAATAATTTCTTCTATGTCGTTAAGATTGCGGTGCTCGATACTTTGTCCTTGCTCCACCGACACCACGGCAAGGGTTCCCTCTATGCCCTTACGGATGGCCTTCTCGATTCTAATTTCGTAATGAGACAAACGAAGTTTGGCGAGTTCGGATCGGAGCACATCAGCACTTAGCCCCGCATCCAGCAGGGACCCTAGTATCATGTTTCCTGCAGCCCCGGCAAAACAGTCGAAATAGGCTATTCTCATAAACGCGCCTTGGCGGTGTTGGTTTTCAGCTTCGGATTCCGAAGTGTGGAACCAAGAGCCTGGATTTTGCAATTGGCCAGTCTAGGATTGATCCCCTATTGAGTTTCCGCAGGATCTCATTCATTGAGTTTGAACAATGGGCTGCCGCTGGTACAAATTTACCCATCGGTTATGTTCCTGAAGGCTGTTTGAGAATTGATGACTCCCGTCGTTCTTAGCTACAAAATAAAGGTAATCGACGTCTGCCGGTTCAACTGCAGCAATGAGCGAGGCCTTTCCGGGATTACCTATAGGGCCAGGAGGCAAACCGTAATTTTGGTACGTGTTGTAGGGGTGCTTTCGGTCAAGATCCGCTCTTGTGATTCTGGATCCCATCGATTTTATACCGTAAATCACAGTGGGATCTGATTGAAGTCGCATGTTGATGCGCAGTCGGTTATGAAACACTGCCGCGACAAGAGAGTGTTCCGACGCAAGAGCCTCCTTTTCTATGAGTGAGGCCAAGGTAACGACTTGCAGAGGAGACCACCCGTATTTTTCAGCAGTGAGCCGAACATGTTTGTCGTAGACATCCTTGAATCTTTGAACCAGCCTCCGAAGAATCAGTTTTTTGTCACCTTTTTCTGAAAGCCTGAAGAAGTAAGTGTCGGGGAAAAGATAGCCTTCCAATGAGGCCCCTTCTAGTCCCAGTTCGTTAAGGAATACTTGATCCTTGGAAGCAGCCAGAAGGTCATCTCGAGTCATGATTCCTGTTTGGTGAAAGAGTTCCGCGATCTGGAAAATGTTGTATCCTTCTGGAACCGTAACAGAAAGCATCAAGGTCTTACCTGAAATCAACAGATCGAGTACGTCTCCCGAATCACTACCGGTTTTCAACATGTAGTCACCGGCCTTGACGTTGCGCTGCTCTCCACGTATCAAGGCCACGAGCTTGAACACGAGCCGGCTTCGGATAATGCCCTTGTCTTGCAGTATGGTACCGACTTGGGTAAGAGAGGCTCCCTTAGGGATCGTAACTATGGTTTCACTTCCACCAGCTACCTCCGGGCCTCCTCCTTTGAACTCGCTCAGAATACCAGGAACTCGAGTGTAAGCTGCGTATCCGGCAACAAACAAACCGCCGAGAATAACAACCACGGCAAGACACTTAATTACAGTAAAAAATCGAATTCTCATGACTATGGCAAATCCTTGAAGCTTTGCCTGTCCAGATAGCCCTGGAGTATTATTACTGCAGCAACCTTATCAATCACCTTGCGCCTCTTCAAACGGCTCATATCAGCTTCCAGCAGGATTCTTTCGGCCGCGACCGTCGAAAGACGCTCGTCCCACTCTTTCACCGGAACCTCCACCCTACTGCTGATCCGTTCCATCATTTTCTTAATTTTTTGTGCCTGGGGGCCTTCGCTACCATTCATGTTGTAGGGCATTCCTACTACAATCTCTTGGATCCCATAATCTCCTACTAGTGCCACGATGCGTTTTAGATCCTCTTCCGGACTAGTACAAGTGAGGGTTTCCAACCCTTGAGCCGTGAAGCCCAACTCGTCGCTCACTGCTAGCCCAATCCTTTTTGAGCCGATGTCCAAACCTAGAATGCGCAATTGGTGAAAACTGCCTCCACTAATAGACTTAAAGACGGTCAAAAGTATAAATACGTTTAGCCAGTTATAAAATCACTGTCAAGTTCGATATGCTCAGAAGTTTGATTGCACCACCTTGTGCAAGTACAGGGGACCTGCTTCTCCTGGCCCATGTTTCACCTCAGCACAAAGGCTTTCGGAGGGTAAGCGACAAACAACGGGGAAGATGCCGGATTGCATCGAATAAATCAATAAGTTGACACGAAGTTGCCCCTTCATCAGTCATCTTTCTTCCCTTGAAGCTTTCCGTCCAACGCACCTGCGATTTCAAGTATGTAACGGATGTCATCTTCATCCGTATATGCAATACATTTGTCAGTCTTAAAGGGAAGCTGATGATCCGAGACATGCTGAGGAATTCGTCCGATCCTGCTTGTCTTGTTAAGGTGGATGGGCAATGGTTCTAGAGCCTCATTTGTAAATAAAACCAAGTTCTCCTCATCCGACATCAGGAACAGACCGACAACTGCCATGTCTTTTTTGCCGAAACGTTCCTTTATACCTTTCTTGAGTGCTGCTGTGAGTCGGGGAAGTCTGGATCTGATTTCAGCGATAGTCAAAATGCCTTCTACTGCCTGACGCCGCTGGATCTCCGTTCCCATTACAAGAGCCTCCTCGAAGCTCTCTAATGCCTCCACGAGATGTTTACGAGAGAGATGAGATCGGGCCTCAATGAGCATGTTGCGGGCTTCGGGTTCGTCCAGTGATTCCGGATCGAAAGCCTGCCCATAGTATTCCACGGCGGAGTCAACATCCCCCTGTTCTAAAAGAGCCCTTCCCTTCTCAACCAAAGAAATTTCTGCTATGTCTTTGTTAGTTTCAATCATGGATCGCTCTTGGTTGCAAGTTGGTTTTCAAAGCCCGAGGTAATTGGTCCTATTAGGAACGGCAAGCAGTTAGGTTGCCGGAAAGTTTCATATTTTACTCTAGAAATTATTCTCAGTTATAAGGTGTTCTCCTTATTTATTAAGGTATTGCTTAACATATTTGTGGCTGCATTTCAACCATATTTGTACTGTCCAGGCCCATCGTAACGATATGTGCTTTGAATGATACGGGACGCTCAAAAAGTCCCGTTAATAAATCCTGCGAGTTCAATGCGGCCGATGACTCGAAGATATTCCCCCTGATTTTCAAAAGCATCAAACCAACTTCTCTATGATGCTTTTCAATGGGAACAGTTTGGACCGATCCCTCAGGGCTCAAACTATTGTGGATTTCGAGTTGAAGCATCACAAGGAAGATGATAGGACTGCAATGGGGCTAAACTGAATGGCCCTGTTACTTTGGTAGCGCGCAGGTCATTTGGGCACGTTTTATGAACAATAATAAGGTTTGAGCCGTCTGCGGCATACATGTCAAATCATTACCAAGCTCACATTAGACTTCGACCACGTCCCGTCGGTGACATGACATGAGAATCAAGTCCTTGCTAAAATATCTTCCAGTCCTAACCATAGTTTTGGTGGCAGCGACCCTTCTTGTCATCGT
>CAIXMD010000051.1 GCA_903920415.1 uncultured Desulfomonile sp. | reverse complement strand
ATTGTTTCAGCCGTGCCGAGCGTCTAAGGTTGACTCGGCACGGATTCGCTCACAAAATGTCGTGCTCTGCCAGTGACAGCGGCTGTGTCCAATATCTACAGTCGCTCGAGAAACACGCTCTGGATTCATTCTCTAAAAGTTTTGGGGAACTATAAGGCCGTAGTTTCCGTCCTTTCGCCGGTAAAGGACATTTACCGTTTGAGTAGAGGCGTTATTGAATACAAGAAATTCCTGTTGGGACAAATCCATTTGCATGGCAGCTTCATCAACTGACATGGGCTTAACAAAATAGTTCTCTGTGCGTACCACCACTGGTTCTTGATCATCCTCAAAGCTATCCTGCCCATAAATGTCTCTACGCCAACGGATTTCTCGACCCTGTAGCGGCTTGTGATTTCTTATTTTCTCACGGTACTTTTTTACTTGTCGCTCAATCTTGTCCATGACCAGATCGATGGCCGCATACATGTCCTCGTGAGACTCTTGTCCTGCAATACGAAGCCCATCCACAGTTATTATCACGTCTGCAATTTGTCTGAATTTATGGACGGATAAAATAACCTGGCTTTCAAGCGGCTTGTCAATGTACTTGGTGAGTTTAGAGGTCCTTTCCTGGACGTATTTCTTCAATGCGTCGGAAGGTTCCATATGTCTGAAAGTGACGGAAAGTTGCATTAGCACTACCTCCTTGTAGATCTTGGACGAAGTTTCCGGAACTTAAAATTTCTTTTTTCTCTTACTGGACGGGGGGATACCCATTATTTCCCTATACTTAGCCACTGTTCGTCGTGCAATATGGATTTGGGCACGAGCCAACTCGTCAACTATTTGTTTGTCACTTGCAGGCCTACTATGGTTTTCACTTCTAACCATCCGCAAGATGTGGTTCTTGACCGATTCCGAAGCAATGGAGTCAGCTCCGTGTCGAATTCCGGAATTGAAAAAATACTTCAACTCTAAAATACCTCTCGGGGTATCTACATATTTGTTTGTTGTTACACGGCTTACTGTCGATTCGTGCATCTCTATGTCGTCAGCCACATCTTTCAAGATGAGCGGTTTGAGATAATCTATCCCTTTGTCAAAAAATTCTCGCTGGAATTTTATAATGGATCGGGTAACCTTGTAAATGGTTCTCTGGCGCTGGTGAATGCTCTTGATAAGCCACATGGCGCCTCTCATTTTTTCTTGAATATAGCTCTTGGCAACAGATGAGCAAGCCTGAGAATGGAGTTCTCTCTGATAAAAAGAACTTATTCTCAAGCGTGGAAGACCTTCTTCGTTAAGAGTTACAACATACTCATTTCCAACTTTCGTTATGAATATGTCCGGGACCACGTAGATGGCTTCCGAATTCGAATACTGTCTTCCAGGTTTGGGATCAAGCAACGAGATTACCTCAGCGGCTTCCTTGATTTCATCGATGGAAAGGTTGAGTTTACGGGCTACGCCGTCAAGTCTTCCTTGTTCGAACAGTTGGTAGGTTTCTTCAAGGATTCTCTTTGCAACGCTGTTGGGTGGGTCAAGGGCTCTGACCTGAATGAGAAGGCATTCTCTCAGGTCCCGCGCAGCGACCCCGCAAGGATCGAATTCCTGGATTTCACCAAGAACTCTTTCAAAGTCATGAGATTTGAACTGAAGGCTGCGGATTGACTCTTCCAAATCAAGGTCGAGAAAGCCGTTTTCATTTATATTTCCTATAATTTCAATAGCTATTCGGCGATCGTCTCCTTCGATCCGACTCTCCCGAAGTTGCTGAAGTAGATGGCGAAAGAGATTCACCGAGTACGAGGCAAAATTTTCCACAGGCGCTCGGTCTGCATGGTCCTTCTGCACCGGCGAGTAATCCCCACCATAGCTTTCCAGGTAATGCTCCCAATCAATGTCAAATATGTCCGCTTCAGAGCGCTGAGGCTCTTTAACCATGTCTTCCAGTGAATCTAGGTCGTTCCTGCCAGGAACATCCTGGTCTGAAAACGGTTCATCGTGAGACAGAGGTTCTAAGAGCGGGTTTTCCCTCAATTCTAGTTCCAGCACATCAAGCATTTCAAGGTGATTGTACTGGAGTAGCTTTATTGCTTGCTGGAGCTGTGGCGTCATCACCAATTGCTGGGTTTGACGCAACTGTTGTTTTATCTCAAAGGCCATTTGAGCTGAGATCGGTCACATGTTGAATTGCTTGCCCAAGTAAACCTCTCGGGCTTTTTCACTGGCTGCTATAGTCTGGGGGTCGCCGTGTTCAAGAATACAGCCTTTGTCTAAAAGATATATTATATCACATACACTTAGAGTCTCTCTAGTATTATGATCCGTCAGTACAACGCCTATTCCTTTTTCTTTGAGCTTTGAAATAATTTTTTGAATTTCCAAAACCACAATTGGATCTAGTCCCGCAAAGGGCTCATCTAGTAAGATGAAGACGGGATCGGTCACCAAGGCACGAGTTATTTCCAGACGCCTCTTCTGACCTCCCGAAAGGCTGTCGGCCCGCTGATCCCTGAGAGTTGCGATATCAAGTTCCGCTAAGAGTTCATTGAGTCTCTCTTCTCTCCTTTTTTTGTCGGTTTCAACGGTTTCAAGGATAGCCATGATATTTTCGCCTACGGTAAGTTTACGAAAAACAGAGGTCTCTTGAGGCAGGTAACTTATACCCAGCCGGGCTCTCAGATAAACCGGGAGTTGAGAAATTTCCTGGTCGTCTAGGTAGACCTCTCCTCCGTCGGGTTTCACCAGCCCGGTAATCATATAAAACGTAGTGGTCTTTCCGGCTCCGTTAGGTCCCAATAATCCCACAACCCGACCTGATTGAAAGGTCAAACTTACGTTATTGACCACAGGTCGGCCGTAGTATTCTTTTACCAGGCCAAGAGCCTTCAATTCTCTTCCGCCCGCGCTACTTCTCCCTTTTTTGTTTTGCAGGATTTATTGTCGCTTTGATTCCGGCTTCGTCTCCACCAAGCAATTCAGTACGATTCTCATCGAGGTAGATAACTATAGTGTCAGCTACCACTACATCCGGTCCCTGCCATAGTCGAGGGGGACCTTTGGTCAGAGTTATAGTACGCTTACCATTATCGTATATGGCTTTGCCGGCCACGGCCATTCGATCTCCTTGTACAAATTTTACGTTACCCGAAGCCGTGATGGATTTTATTTTGCCCGACGTCTGTAAACCTTTGGGCAGTTTCTTAATAAGGTTCTCTCGATTGTCCACAGCCTTTTCTTCATCGTAGTCGATTGAAAGACGGTCACAACTTAAAGTCATTTCTCCCTGACGCACTTTGACGTTACCTTCGAAAGTGGCCTCTAATCCATCAGGAATATTTCGGGCCATAAACTTCTTGGAGGTTATGTCTAGGGGCTCGTCAGAATTTTGGCTCAAATTTTTTTGTTCGTTTTGCGCAACTGCCAGAGAAAAAACAATACCAAGAATGGCAATGGCTGCCGATACAATTCCAAAATGTCTCATTAAGCAGTCTTCTCTCTTCACATAGGGAGCTTTTGCCCCGGTTCGACCCATTTTACATCGTAGAGACGAGCTTTCACATTCTGCTCGATTACTATTTCTTCATTTTCAAGACAAAACTTCATACCTATCCCCGTCAAAATCAGATCGCCACCTTCAAGAGATACCGGTAAGGAAGTTTCTGCCAGCAGTTTTTCGTCCGAGTAATCGATTTCATCGGTGGTGAATTGGAAATCCTTGTAGCGTAGAGTAACGTCCCCCCGGCCGGAAACATTGCTGTTCTTCTTGTCCAGTTCACCTGATTTGGCGCTTAAATAGATCTTCCCCCCTTTTCCCCCATGGTAGATCACCATCGGACTTCCCAGGAATACCCTATCGAGTGTATTTGATACCATGGCATCGGATGCCTTGAGTTCCCAGGGTCTGGTGCCCGGCGAAGAATAAACGAAATTCTCTATACGAATGGCAGAATTTGAAACTTGAGAAGCCTCGAATATTTCCCGCTGCTCACCGAGAAAACGTGAAGCCGCGTAGCTGGAGACCAACAAGACCAGAGAGGCTAACACCAGAACCTGTGAGGCTCTCTTGATGTTCCTGAGTCTGTACCAGCGTTCTATTTCCTTGTGGTTCATAAAACTCCCTGTAAAACCTTATGAACGCCACTTGGTACCATGCTATTCATAGTACCTTGCCAAAGCTCCGTCCCACTTACCTTGAGCCTTGAGAATCATCTCGACCATCTCACGGGCTGCGCCCCTGCCTCCCGAATGTCTGGTCACATAGTCAGCAGCGCGGTGGACCTCCTCTGGAGCTTCCGGGACGGTGAATCCAATGCCGGCTCTTCGCATGAGCGGAATGTCCACAACATCATCTCCGATTACTGCTACCTCTTCAGCTTCGAGTTTAAGCTCTCTAACAAGTTCCACCAGCACCGGTCTCTTATCCCAGATACCCTGATAGACAAGCGAAATTCCCAGATCCTCAGCTCGCCGGGACACAACTTCAGAAGTTCGTCCAGTCACCAGGGCAACTTCTAAGCCACACCTCATTGCAATCTTTATACCATGTCCGTCTCTAACATTAAAGGATTTTATCTCCAGATCAGTGCCCCCGAAAATGATTGATCCATCTGTAAGCACTCCGTCGACGTCAAAAATGATCAGGCGAATTTTTTTGAGACGTGCGGCCATTCGTTCTTCTATCATTGTTTCATGCGTGGGGAAAGTGCCATGATCTATTGCGGCGGAATCTGAGGAAGGTACTAACCGTTTTATTTCCGCCAAGTTCAGCACCAATGCTTCCACATCTTTGAGAATCAATGAGTTGGGCCCGTCGCAGAAAGCTCGATCCGGATCAGGATGAACCTCCATGAATATTCCGTCAGCGCCTGCAGCAACGGCTGCCCGAGCTAAAGGGGCGATTAAGGAACGGTCTCCGCTTGAACAACCGTTGCCCCTTCCGGGGAACTGAGCTGAATGGGTTGCATCAAAAATTACAGGAAAACCGAAGCGTTTCATGCGAACTATTGATCGCATGTCTGCCACGAGGTCCCCATATCCGAAACTGGCCCCCCGCTCAGTTAAAAAAATGTTGTCATTGCCAGTGCTCAAAACTTTTTTTATAGTGTGGTCCATGTCCTCTGGAGACTGAAATTGACCTTTCTTGATGTTGACTGTTCGACCGGTGCGTCCCGCAGCAACAAGCAGGTCTGTCTGGCGACTGAGGAACGCTGGAATCTGAATTACATCCAGCACCTCACCTGCAACGGGCGCCTGATCGGGGGTGTGAATGTCCGAAACTATAGGCAGGCCTGTTTTCTCCTTCACACTTGCGAGTATTTCTAAGCCTCTTTTCAGTCCCGGACCCCTAAAAGATTGGACAGAAGTCCGATTGGCTTTATCGAAAGATGACTTAAATAAGAGAGGGATGCCGGTGGCCCGGCATATTCCGGCCAGCTCTGCGGCGACATCAAGGACTAGTTGCTCCGATTCGATAACGCATGGGCCCATAATGAGAAACAACTCTTGGCTGTTACGCAGGCGCCAATAATCGAATTCCGCTGCAGAACCGGAACCGGTACTAGAAGCATTCATGGTCTCTGTCCAGGAATATTCATCCCTTGATCCGAAGTTTTACAACCCTCTTTATTGTAGTCCAAACAAGCCTTGATGTACGAAGCAAATAAGGGGTGTGGATCCATGGGGCGCGACTTGAACTCAGGATGAAACTGGCATCCTATGAACCACGGATGATCAGTATGCTCTACCATCTCCACCAGCGTTCCATCCGGGGAAATACCGCCCGTTTTCAGACCTTTTTCTTCTAATGTTTTTCTATAAACAGGGTTGAATTCATACCTGTGCCTGTGGCGCTCGCTTATAATATTTTTCTCGTAGATCTTGTGACAGAGACTATCCTGAGCGATGACGCACTCGTACGTACCGAGCCTCATAGTTCCACCCTTGTCGGTTATGGATTTCTGATTATCCATAAGGTGAATGACGGGGTAGGCCGTCTCCGGGTCGAATTCGGTTGAGTTAGCTCCATCCATACCACAGACGTTTCTGGAGTATTCCACCACGGCCATTTGCATGCCGAGACATATACCGAAGAATGGGATCCGGTTTTCTCGAGCGTACTGGACGGCTTTGATCTTGCCCTCAATCCCTCTTGAACCGAACCCTCCAGGGACCAGAATTCCATCAACATCATGAAATTCGTCCTTGATACCTGTTTGTTCGATGCGCTCCGAATCTATAAACTTTAGATTCACACGGGCATTGTTGCTCACCCCACCGGCAAAAAGAGCCTCGTTGAGGCTTTTGTAGGACTCCCGAAGATCGACATACTTTCCTACAATGCCGATGGTCACTTCCGTCTCCAGGGAAGTGACTCCGGCTACGAAGGCCTTCCACTCATCCAGACGGGGAGCACGAGTCCAGATATTGAGGATTTCGACGATTTTTTGATCAAGTCCCTCTTCATGGAATTTCAACGGAACTTCATAAATACACTCAACATCCTCTGCCGCAATAACTTCTTCGGGTCTCACGTTGCAGAAAAGCGCAATTTTCTCCTTCACTTCACGAGATATTTTCTTTTCTGTCCTGCATATCAGGATATCAGGCTGAATACCCACTTCTCGTAATGCTTTGACACTGTGCTGGGTAGGTTTCGTCTTAACTTCCCCCGAAGCTTTCACAAATGGGAGAAGGGTTAGATGAATATAAAGCACATTCTGAGAACCCAAGTCGGCTCTCAGTTGTCGTATTGCCTCGAGAAAGGGGAGGCTTTCGATATCTCCCACGGTTCCTCCTACCTCAACGATAGCAACATCGACCCCATTACCCAACTCCCTAATGTTATGCTTAATTTCATCAGTGATGTGAGGAATTACTTGTACAGTTGCCCCCAGGTATTCTCCTCTTCGCTCTTTCTGGATTACAGAGTCATATATTTGCCCTGTTGTGAAGTTGTTCTTTTGGCGAAGAACTGCATGGGTGAATCTCTCATAATGTCCCAGATCCAGGTCCGTTTCTGCCCCATCGTCTGTTACGAAGACTTCTCCGTGCTGGAAAGGGTTCATGGTTCCCGGGTCAACATTGATGTAAGGGTCCATCTTCAGAAGAGTTACGGTGAGGCCTCTGCATTCCATAAGCGCCCCGATGCTCGCTGCAGACAGCCCCTTTCCTAACGATGAAAGCACTCCACCAGTTATGAATATGAATTTGGTGCTCTTATGCATGGCT
>CAIXMD010000050.1 GCA_903920415.1 uncultured Desulfomonile sp. | reverse complement strand
GTCTTGCAAAGATCCCCTATTTTCCCGACTTTGGTAAGCCCACTGTCTGAGCCGCGGTAATCCTTTGGTCGGGCTTCAACTTCATGGCTTCACCCAATTTTGCCTTATCGATTGTAACGCGAAATACCGTGGCCAACTTTTCAGAAGCGCAATATAAGTAGACGTTCTCAGCGATAAATCCGGTATCCGCCGCAGCAAGGAACATCTTGTAGGCTTCTTCTCCTTCACCGATTTTCGTGAGGTTCGCAACGTAAACCAAGTTGATGGCTGCGTCTTTGAAAAATGTCTGAGTACCGGTAAGAGACCGAATGTCCCCTGATGCCACTGGAACAAGCGCATTTCCTTTCGGATCATAAAGAAACATTCCCTCGGCAGTCGCGACATAGACATCGATCGACTGCCAATTTTTTGCAGAGGGTGCAGTACGCCTGCCGGAATCCGGCCGATTAATGCCGAATGCCGCCCAAAGCAAGTTGGAAAGCGTCTGCTGTGAGAGACTCCCACTACTGAATTCCCGGGTTGTCTTCCTGTCTTTTAATGCCAGCATCAATGGTTTGCTCTGGTCCAGTTTCGGTTCGGGAAGCTGAATCGGCTTCGCTTCCTGACCAAACGCCGGCAGAAAAAGACTTACGCAGAAAATCAAAGATGCCGCAATTACCACGAGTTTTGATGGGCTCATCATTTTTCTCCCTAATTTGAATTATAGTAACTATATACACTGAGGAACCGATGTCAAATTAGAGACCTGATTTTTTCCCAAATGCAGAACAACGGGTCGTTTTCATAAAGGTAGTACGTTGCGAGATGAAATTACCTGTACTTCGGTGGACTGGTTTGAAACATTCCAGTATTTGGCAGATCTCCCTCACCCGCCATCATGTTTTTGTTCCATTACCTTTTTCCTGGTGAAATTCTAAAAGTTGTTTCTTCATTCGGTGCAGTTCGTCCGACAAAGACACTTTGTAGATATGAGGGTTGGGTAATCGCTTGTATTCAGGTTCCAAAGATTCAATGTCGCTTTGTGCCCGCTCTCTGATTGCATCCAGCCCCGGCGGATCATAAACCTGCCTGCCCTGAAGGAAAACCGGGATCATTATTTCCTGAGCAGTATACGGCGGCCTATAGGTCTTTTTCATGTAATCATACATGGGGTGGTGGGCCGTAACTGGCCGATTTTCTGGAACCGGTTCATCCACCTGCGCCAGTAAGTCTCCAATCATCCTGTCGTTTCCATTATAGAAACGTACGATTTTTTTCACTCCGGGGTTGGTCACCTTGCTCGGGTTCTCAGAAATTTTGATCTTAGGGACGAGGATCCCATCGCCTCTATCGGCAGCCATTAGTTTGTACACTACCCCAAGTGCAGGTGTTTGATAGGAGGTCATGAGCTTGGTTCCCACACACCAGATATCGATTCGAGCGCCTTGCTCCCGCAAACTCTCGATAATCCACTCATCAAGGTCGCTGCTGGCAAGGATTTTCACATAGGGAAACCCTTCTTCGTCCAGAATGGCTCGTGCGGCCTTGGAATAGTACGCCAGGTCTCCGCTGTCTATCCGGATTCCAAAGAGGCGCCTTCCAGACTGTTCCATTTCTCCCGCCACCTTCACCGCATTTCGAATCCCCTCCATGGTGTCATAAGTGTCCACCAGAAAGACACAGTCGTTGGGAAATACTTGAGCGAACCCCTGGAAGGCCTCTATCTCGGAATCAAAACTTTCTACCCAACTGTGGGCATGTGTGCCACGCACGGGGATACCGAATAGCCTGCCGGCCTTAACATTTGAAGTGCCCGCGCATCCCCCTATGTATGCTGCCCGGGCTCCGTAAAGAGCAGCTTCCACTCCGTGGGCTCGACGCGTCCCAAAGTCCACCACGGGGGCTTTCCTGGTAGCAATGCAAATGCGAGCCGCCTTTGTGGCTATAAGCGTCTGGTGGCCCACAAGAGCCAGTAGGGTAGTCTCCAGGACCTGAGCCTCGGCAATCGGGCCTTCTACCCTCAAGAGAGGCTCATTTGGAAAAACCACCGTACCTTCAGGCACAGCCCAGATGTCGCCGGTGAATTTAATGCCCGAGGAGAGCACGTCCATGGCCTTGTCTGAAAATATACCGATGCCCTTCAAGTAATCAATTTCGTCAGGGTACAAACCCAGGTTGTTCACATAATGAATGACCCTCTCTAAACCGGCAAAAACGCAGAATGCGCCGTCATCCGGATTTTGCCTATAATAGAGATCGAAACAGGCCCGCTGGTTTTTCCGTCCCAAAAGATTGTACCCTGCCGCCATGGTAAGTTCGTAAAGATCGGTGTCCAGCGTTAGGTTTCCGCATCGGACGCTTTCCATGGTACGAACTGCATCCAGTTTGCCAAGAGTGGATTCGGATTCTGCATCGACCAGATCAACGGAATCCAGTAATCGTCCTGTTGAAGGATCACGTAGAATAGGCTTCACGAGTTGTTTTCCCCGGGCTTATCTGCAAAAAATTGCTCAAATGATTTCTCGTATGGAGCGGACGCTCTACCGTGCTCGGTAACTATGCCTGTAATGAGCTGGTAAGGGGTCACATCAAAAGCTATATTTCGAACGGCAACTCCCTCAGGAGCTATGGGAACCCCGCATATTCGTGTAACTTCCCCGGGGTCGCGTTCCTCAATGGGAATCGTGTCTCCCGTACGAATGGACATATCTATGGTGGAAAGTGGAGCAGCAACGTAGAAGGGAATTTGGTGGTATCGTGCCAGCACTGCCACTGAAAAGGTGCCTATCTTGTTGGCCGCGTCGCCGTTGGCCGCGATACGGTCCGCGCCCACAACCACTTTCTGGATTTCTCCCCGCTGCATGAGGGCGCCCGCGGTGTTGTCCGTGATCAGGGTGACCGGTATACCGAGCTTCATCAGCTCCCAGCAGGTTATTCGCGCGCCCTGGTTGAGTGGCCTGGTCTCGTCGGAAACGACCCTGATGTTCTTGCCCTGTTCGAAAGCAGCCCTGATGACCCCAATGGCCGTGCCGTAACCGGCTGTGGCCAATCCCCCCGCGTTGCAATGGGTCAAGACGGTGTCGCCTTCTTCCAGGAGGTCTCTTCCCGAAACGCCGATCTTCTCGCAAAGCATCCGGTCCTCTTTTTCCATAAATACCGCTTCATCCACGAGCACTTGTTTCAGCTCGGCAATGCTCAAATCTGCGCCTGCCTCATAGACCCGCTTCATTCTATCCACAGCCCAAAAGAGATTAACCGCAGTGGGCCGTGTTGCTGCAATCAGACGACAGACTTCACCAAAACGCCTGGAAAAGGACTCACGGTCACTGTCCGGGGCACCGAGCATCCCAAGCGCGATCCCCATTGCTGCAGCAACTCCTATTGCCGGAGCACCCCTCACTGCGAGACGCTTGATGGCATCGCACATTTGATCAACAGTCAGGATGCTTATGTACTTTTCCTGGCGCGGCAAAAGGGTCTGATCCAAAAGTCTGATATGGTCACCCATCCACTCCATTGTCCTGAATGGATCCTTCAAAGCTCCTCCTTACCAGTGATTTGTCCGTAGCCGAACTGGATTTACTGCTGTGCATCGCCGCCAAGACATCCCATTATGCCCTGGATAAGAAAGATCACTGTACACCCTCAGGGACACAGCATCGACACTTATTCCGTTTCGCCTCGAAAGGGGTGACCTAGCTCGACAACATCTTCTTATTCTACCATTTTGGAAGATTGTTTTGTATCAGGATCTTTCGGAAATTTGGCGTGGCTGTCCCCTCTCCCAGCCCCGGAACAGTTACAATGGCTATAAATATTGATATTTTAGTTAAATGATCACTTTATTTAAAAAAATGTTTGATAAATGATCACAATATTGCTATATAATGCCCAAAAAATTGAGAGGGTCTAATATGAACCTCAAGTCCGCTTGCGTAATCTCAACTTTAGTCGCCATCCTGATAACTCTAGCAGCGGGTCCGGTTGATTGCGACAGCACCATGTACCTGAGCGTATGTCAGGAACTGGTAAATACTGCCCGATCTTATGAGGCCAGGGCTAATTCCCACAGTAACATTGCCAAGGCCTACCAGATGCAGATCCAGAATCTTGCGACAATGCCCAAAAACCAAGGCACCATATCTGCTATGGACAGCCTTTTTTCACAGTACGACCAGAATAGGACGATGGAGAACAAGTTCAGATTGATGTTTCGTCAGGCTACGGATGAGGCGGACAAGTGTATGAGATCCGCTCAATAGCCCTGTCTCGGATTTCTTTCTGACTGAGAGAACCTCGAGAGTGACTCCTCACATACTCGTCTCTATGTACTACCGTCGGGCGGGACCGGCATCTGGAATGCCGGAGGACCGCCCGTAAATCCTGTTTCAACAAACTATAAGCCCCGCCTGACAATAAAATATTTTCATGAAAAACGACGTATCATCGATGGAGTGGGTGACCCTGGATTTGACAGTACCGCATGAAATGGCGGACTCACTCATTGATTTTTGCGTTGAACACGGTTCCCGGGGCGTGGTCCTACGTGACGACGACCCTGACTCCACCGTATTGACCGCGTATTTTCCGAACGACCATTGGCACGTGGTCAATACGCGCCTGAAGGAATACCTGGCCCGTTTGAGGGTTATATTTCCGAATCTACCATCTCCTGTGGCCGTGGTCTCTCCCCTTGCAAATGAGAACTGGGCCGTGTCATGGAAGGAACATTTCAAGAGTCTACCCATCGGCAGGCATTTAATTGTTACGCCCCCCTGGCTGGAGCCCGAGGCGCATGGGAGACGAGTCATTATTATAGATCCGGCCGAAGCCTTCGGAACCGGGATACACGAAACCACCCAGGGGTGTCTTGTACTACTCGAAGAAGCAGTGGAAGAGATTAAGAAGACCCGCGAGATTTTCACCATGCTGGACATGGGCTGCGGATCGGGAATCCTCGCAATTGCAGGATTAAAACTGGGCGCATCAGAAGTTCGGGCAGTGGACAGCGACCCCAAGGCCATCGCCTCAGCGATCAGGAATGCCGCTCTCAATGGTGTAGTGGATAGACTTCAACTGGATTGCCTCTCCCTGGAAGAGACCGTGGATTCTGCGGACATACTCACTGCCAACCTCGATCCCTTGACCATTTTGTCGAATAGGGACCGACTCACCTCGCTCTTCAGCTATTTCCTTATCGTTTCAGGGATTCCCATTGATCAGTGGGATCACGTAAAGGGAGAACTCGTAACTGGGAAGGCAGTGCTTTTTAAAGAAATTTTGAGGGGTGAGTGGGGGGCTGGGCTATTCGGCCTAACGAGCGGATCCCTGCCGTGAATCTTGACGACCGTCGCCAAAGAACACGTGCAGCAGGAAAAAAACAACACCCACGCAGAGTGCTGAATCCGCTACGTTAAATGCAGGCCAATGATAATTTCCCACGTGAACGTCCAGAAAATCTATCACTTCTCCGAAACGAATTCTGTCAACCAGGTTGCCTGCGGCTCCACCGAAAAAGAGTGAGTACCCCGTAAGCAGAAAACTGTCCATCCTTTTTGAAAAAAACACGGCCCAGAGAATTACCGATAGAGCGGACACGGAAACCAGAAGGAGAAAAGATGAACGGAAACCGGACCCGGCTTCCGACATAATACCAAAGGCCGCACCTGGATTTCTTGCATGGACGAGATTCACAAACCCTGGGATAAGGCTGAGACCTCCATTCGGGGGTATACTTTCGATCACCAGGCTCTTGGTCCACTGGTCGGTTATTGCGACCAATGCAGCAATAACACCGAATGCCAGTAGTCGTGTTATTGGATATTCAGTCAAGCCTTTATCCTGTAATACCATGTGCCTTCGTGGAAGAAACCTATCTATCGGCCTTATAGTCAGATTTTGAGTTCTGATTCCTTCAGCACGCGTGCGCACCTTGGACACACCTCGGGGTAATCTGTATCCGACCCTATTTCAATGCTCCATACCCAGCATCGGGGGCACTTGTCTCCTTCGGCTCTCAGGACCGTTATGTCGACTCCTGGAAGAGCTTGTTCCCGATCAGTATCCTCGGGTGTGGCGCCGGTCTCTTTTACCTCCAACTGTGAAACGATGAAAAATCCTTCAGGATCTTCCATGTGTAGGAGTGCACCAGCAATCTCTTCGGGGGCTTGTACCAGGACTTTCGCCTCGAGAGAAGACCCGATGAGTTTGGCAGCCCGGGCCTCTTCCAGAGCTTTAGACACTTCCTGGCGCAATGCCAGCCTAGTTTCCCATACCGCACGCTCCTCGTTGGTAAGCCGGATTTCGTCGAGCAGTTCGGGAAATGAACTCAAGTGCACGCTCGACAGGCCGGCCCTGCCCGCATCGTAGGACGCCCAAACCTCTTCCGCCGTAAAGGTGAGTATGGGGGCCATAAGCCTCACCAGTCCGGAAAGTATGTGATGAAGTACTGTCTGAGCCGACCTTCGCAGACGGCCTCCTGCCGTCTCAACGTAGAGGCGGTCTTTGAGTATATCCAGGTAGAGCGAGGACAGGTCCACGGTGCAATAGTTATAAAGAGTATGGAAAACAATGTGGAATTCGAACTCGTCGTAAGCCTTGCGTATCTTCTCTATGACGCTGTTGAACCTATCCAGGGCAAACCTGTCGAGAGCCGTCATACTATCCACAGGCACTCCGCACTCTTGGGGATTGAAATCGGCAAGGTTGCCCAGGAGGAATCGGCAGGTGTTTCGGATACGGCGATAAGCCTCGGCAAGTCTCTCGAGAATTTCACGGGAGATCCTTATGTCGTCACGGTAATCTTCCGCTGAAACCCACAGCCTCAGGATATCCGCCCCGTACTTGTCGATTATCTCCTGCGGCTGAACCACGTTTCCCAAAGACTTGGACATCTTTTTCCCTTGACCGTCAACAACGAACCCGTGTGTGAGAACCTCGCGGTAAGGAGCTTGGCCCCGGCAGCCGACTGATGTGAGCAGAGCACTATGGAACCACCCCCGATGCTGGTCGCTGCCCTCCAGATAAAGCTGTGCCGGATAATTGAGGCTTGGCCGTTCTTCGCAAACCGCTGCCCAGCTCACGCCGGAGTCGAACCACACGTCCAGGATATCGGTCTCCTTC
>CAIXMD010000049.1 GCA_903920415.1 uncultured Desulfomonile sp. | reverse complement strand
GAATGGCCTTATCGGAGTCAATCTTCCGGATGGCTTGAGGGGTATGAATCAGAGTTTTAAGACGAGCGGCAAGATTCTTTTCCGCAATATGATACCCGGTCAGATAAACCGCTTTGTGGTTCTCTTTGAAATGGGTCTGCGACATAAATGTTGGTAAAAGTTGACAAGGGTTTTTTTCTCCTATACAATCTGATTGCATTATAAGCATTCAGACTAAAGGAGGATACCCATGGAAGAGACGATTGAAAGCTTGGAGACGAAGCGGGAGCATCTGTATAGGCAGTTACAGGAGATCGGAGATTTCAGGCGGGGTATTATTTCGGTGATATACCGCAAATGCGGAAAGAAAAATTGCGCATGCGCCAAGGAGGGCCATCCCGGACATGGGCCGCAGCATTTATGGAACACGACGATACAAGGGAAAAGTTATGCAAAGAATGTAAAGCTCGGTCCGGAGATGCAGAAGTATCTGGAGGAAATCGAGAACCACCGGCGGTATGTGAAACTTAGCGAGGAGATTGTTGTGGTGAACGAACGTATCTGTGATCTCCGCCCGGTTCCTGATGTGAAGGATGATGAAGAACTGGCTGGCCTTAAAAAAAAATTTCAGGATCTGTTCATGACCAAATACAAAACGAGATAAGTCGCATTGTTGGGCGATATTTTGTTGCAAAAGAAGCAACCGGAAGCTTTGATTTGGAAGCGTTTGAAATGAGCATTCGTTCCTCGATGCACGGTATTGGTCGTAGCGTTCTTGGGATGATCGTAAACGCCGATGATGGAGGTTACCAAGGCAAGACCATTTCCAGCGAGGAGGGGCATCAATATAAGTTTATCGATTACCGGGACAAGGAACTGCTGACGGTATTAGGCCCGGTGGCTGTCAAGCGGGCATACTATTATGATCAGGAATGTCATACTGGTTTTTGTCCGAAAGATCGTGTTCTCGACATCGAAGGGACATCTTACAGTTCCGGGGTGCGCCGGATGATGAGCAAGGTTGGCGCCTATCGGCCATTTGGTCTCGGCCATGAAGACTTGAATGATCTTGCCGATATCCGTGTCAGCGCAAAAGAAGTAGAGCGTGTATCCCAGATGGTGGGGAGTCAGGCGGAAGCGTTTCATGCAGCGGAGGCCAAGGCGTCGCTGTCGGATAAAATTGTTCCGATCAAACCGGCTCCTAAAATATATGCATGCCTGGATGGAACTGGGGTGCCTGTGGTGAAGAAAGAGACCGCGGGCAGAAAAGGAAAGGGAGAAGATGGCCAGTCCAAGACGCGGGAAGTCAAATTGGGTTGTGTCTTTACACAAACATCGGTCGACCAAGAAGGCAGAGCGATACGGGATGATGCCTCAACCAGCTACACTGGGGCAATTGAAACGGCAGATGTGTTTGGCAGACGGATTTATCAGGAGGCAATGCGGCGTGGCATGCATTGGGCGGGGGAAGTTATTGTGATCGGAGACGGCGCCATCTGGATATGGAACATTGCGGATGAACAATTTTATGGAGCCACCCAGATTGTTGATCTCTTTCATGCGCGAGAACATTACTGGAATATTGCCAGAGCATGCTTTGGGCAGGATAAAGACAAACTGCACGAATGGACGGAGGAACGCCGCAAAGAACTGGACAATGGCAAGCCGGAAGATGTTATTGAGGCCATCAAACGTTGTTCATCCCTGCCGGGATACGATCAAGCGATGGGTGAGCGAGAGATCGGTTATTTTGAGAAAAACAAGGAACGGATGCGGTATGCGGATTTCAGGAAGAGAGGTCTCTTTGTAGGTTCTGGCGTTTTGGAGGCAGGGTGCCGAACCGTCGTTGGACAGCGCCTGAAACAGTCGGGTATGCATTGGACAGTCAGGGGAGCGAACAGCATTGTCGCCCTGCGCTGCTGTATTCTGAGCAACCGCTGGGAAAATTTCTGGGAGCATCGGGCAGCGGCGTGAAAATCACTCTCATAAATTTGTCGCACACCCGTTGTATAAGGCTTCGTAGAAACTGACGAGCTACTGTGATAACATCTCCAACCCGCGTACGCAGCCAGAGCACTTCAAAGGCAACTTTCTTTGGAGCCACCCAACCGGGTTTGATCCCCCCCCACGAAGGCAGAAAAATTTGGAACAGAACCTACCTACCTACCTACATACGTACCAACCATGAACATTCTGGCCGAAAAATGTTTGAGTATGTTGATCAATTTTTGGTACTAAAGATAAAACGGTGCAGACTAGAACCTGTTCCCTTCTGCGTCTGTTGACATCCTCCTCTTCATCGGTGGCCATGAGGATGAGGTGGGCCATGGCGAAGCAAATCAGCGCCCCGATGATGGTGACCGTGATGATCGTGCCACTGCTCTTCCGAAATCTCCGGCTCCAGTAGCTTGCCATGGTCCATCAAGAGGTGGAGCTGCCTACTTCGAAAAACATTGATCATTTCAGGTTTCATTCGGTACCTTTCGACGACTTAACACTGTCATAGTAACTATTTCATAGAGAAGTGCCGTGGTGGTTGTCCAGTGGTCACGATGCTAATCCACTACTTCAAAAATGCAAGTTCAAATCTCGCTGAAGTCTCTAGTTTTTTTCGGTACAATTTTTTCAAGAGAACAAAAATAAACAAAAGAAGGTGGCGGTACACGGCCAAGACTTTAAGAAATTGTCGTATTGAGCACCCTTTGAAGAATTATTTATAAAATAAATTTGGTTAAATTCTAAGGTGATAGCACCATGCGTATTGTCCCAATTGGCCTAATGCCTAAAGCACCAAAGGGGCTTGGAACCTATATTGGTTAACCCGTTAGCTCCATCATGGCATTAGTAGGGTAAAGGCTGGTTTACACTACACTGCTAATCTGCTGCAACCTGCGACAGACGGTTGCTTCTCTGCAGGTATAAAGGAATTTTCAATGTCTTTGGCGTCGCAGTCCACTGCGACTAGTGTGAATGAG
>CAIXMD010000048.1 GCA_903920415.1 uncultured Desulfomonile sp. | reverse complement strand
TACAACACCATTTCGATGGGTAGCGGCCGTAAGGAATTTTCCCCAAAAAGGGAACGTCCGGGTCTTGAAGATTATATCAAAGAAGCAGGGCAGGGGACCCTGAAACAGATTGGAGGTGCAAAGAATGTCGATGAATGTGTGATCGGCAATTTCATGGCTTCACGTTTTAACAGGCAAGCCAACCTGGCTGCTTTTTTTCCTTTTATCGATGAAGGCTTACGTTACAAGCCTGCGACGAGGGTCGAAGGGGCCTGCGGTACCGGCGGACTGGCTCTGATGAGCGGGATAAAAAGCGTTCTTGCTGAAACTGCCGAAGTAGTCCTGGTTATTGGGTTTGAAGTGCAGAATACGGTAAAGGCCATTTACTGCGCCGATTTCCTGGCTCCGGCAGGCTGGGCAGCAAACCGCAAAGACGGGCATGCTTATTTTTTTCCCGGACAGTTCAGTGAGAGGGCCGGGGCTTATTTTGAAAAATTCGGACGGGAAACAACCCGGAAAGGCTTTGCCCGCTGGTACAGGAATGCGATTGAAAACGCAAGATTATGCCCAACGGCTCAGGAACATCATAATACTATCAAGGACCTGGAAGCAGCAGCCATGGTGGAACCCAATGCCAAAGCCTTTCTTGAGAACCTTACAGCTTTGGATTGTTCCAAAGTTTCAGACGGAGCTTCGGCTATTGCGATCATGAGTGAAGAAGGACTGAAACGCTGCGGAATTCCGGTTTCGGATGCGATAGAGGTTGCAGGGTACGGACAGGTGGAGGAAGATATCACCAAACCCCCTCCTGACAAGACCGCTCTGACCACCATGAAAGTCGCTGTTGCCAATGCACTTGAATTTGCAGGGATAAATATCGGACAGGTAGCCACGGCCGAGATACACGATTGCTTTACAGTTGCGGGTATTATGGCTGTTGAAGCTCTTGGATTAGCAGAGCACGGCAAGGGCCCCGAATACGTTATTGCAGGGAATACCGCCCGCGACGGGAAGTTTCCGATCAATACCACTGGCGGGCTGATAGGCTGGGGCCATCCCACTGGAGGCACCGGAGTTCATATGGCGGTTACTCTTTGGGAACAGCTGAAAGGCAAAGCCGGCGCGGCACAGGTGAATATTCCCGATGACCGTCCTTATGGACTGATGGCAAACATGGGAGGGGATGATAAAACGCTCGTTGCGATAGTGGTAAAAAAGTAGCGTTCGGCGAAGCCGTAATGAGCACGCAAAAGAAATAAGCAATTAGTGCGAATAACTAGCGAAGTGGCGAAGTAGCGTTCGGCGAAGCCGTAATGAGCACGCAAAAGAAATAAGCAATTAGTGCGAATAACTAGCGAAAATCAAATAGCGAAATGGCGAAACCCGCCATCCGATTACGAATTAACTAAAAAGAACTATGAATTTCGAACTAACTGAAGAACAAAATATGATCCGCGACTCGGCCCGGGACTTTGCCCAACGCGAACTTCTTACCGATGTGCTTGAACGTGATGCCAATTGCATTTATCCGACTCAGCATGTGCGCAGGTTGGCCGAACTGGGATTCCTTGGAATGAACGTTTCTCCCGAATGGGGGGGCGGGGGAATGGACAATATTTCATATGCCATAGCCATAGAGGAGATCTCGAAATGTGATGCCTCTGTGGGAGTGATCCTCTCTGTACATAATTCCCTGGCCTGTTATGGCCTTGATTGTTATGGGACAGATCAGCAAAAGGAGAAATACCTCAGGCCGATGGCTACAGGAGAAAAGATCGGAGCCTTCCTCTTATCAGAACCCGAGGCCGGTTCCGACGCCACCTCACAACGAACATCGGCGGTCGACAAAGGAGACCATTATGTAATTAACGGGGTAAAGAACTGGATCACAAGCGCCGATAAAGGATCT
>CAIXMD010000047.1 GCA_903920415.1 uncultured Desulfomonile sp. | reverse complement strand
CTGAGGTAATTTAGTTGGAGGAAAGATGGATCAATTCAGGCCGCGGGACGACAATAATCCCGTTCGGGAGATACAGCAGGGCGTCCGGGACATAAAAGTTCTGGTGGACCGTTTTGTGAAAGGCTGGGGAACCTGGCTCATTGTCCTGATCCTAGTGGCCCTGTATTTGCTTTCCGGTTTTTTTATCGTGGGCCCTGGAGAAAAGGGAGTGGTTCTTCTGTTCGGTAAGGTGAGTTCTCTTGTCGATCCTGGATTGCGTTACCGCTTACCTAAGCCGTTCATGTCAAATATGATCGTGGATATTGCCAAGGTGAGGAGAGCAGAGATAGGGTTTCGTACTGACGGTGGACGCACGAGGTCTGTTCCGGCCGAATCGCTTATGCTTACCGGCGATGAGAATATTGTCGATGTTCAGCTTTTCGTTCAATACATGGTTCAAGATCCGGTCAAGTTTCTTTTCGGCGCTCAATCCCCGGAAATTGCTTTGAAGGCATCTGCTGAAGTTGCTTTACGTGGAGTCGTAGGCGAAAATACGATTGATTACACTATGACTACCGGCAGAATGGAAATCCAGAAGAAAGTAGAGATCTACCTCCAAAAGCTATTGGAGAATTACGATACAGGGCTGTTGGTCACCCAGGCTCGCCTGTTGGTGGTCGATCCTCCCGCCCAGGTCCAGGAGGCTTTCCACGATGTGGTAAGGGCATGGGAGGATCGGGAGCGTCTCATCAAGGAGGCCGAAGGATTTAGGGAGGACGTTGTACCTAAGGCTAGGGGCATGGCTCAGCAGGAAATCAGACAAGCGGAAGCGTATAAGGCTCAGAGGGTGATCCGAGCCCAAGGAGATGCCGAGCGGTTCACGAGAATCCTATTTGAATATTCGAAATTTCCCGATGTCACACGCGAACGCCTCTACCTGGAGAGTGCTGAACGTTTTTTTGAGCCAACCAAAAAATTTATCATGGAAGGCGGAGATTCCCGAGTCTTTCCGCTTCTTCCCCTGACGGAAGTGCATGATGCTGTTTCCCTGGACCGTCCGGGGAAAGCGGGTCCAGTGCCAACCACCGAGAAGAAAGGTAATTGAGGGGCTACATGGCCAAAATCATAGGAGTACTAGTTTTCATTTTTTTCTTGTTGTCTCAGTCGGCTTTCATAATCCAGGAATGGGAACAGGGGTTGGTCCTCCAATTTGGAAAGCCCATGAGGACAGTCCAGGAGCCCGGCCTTTATTTCAAGTATCCTTTGGTCCAGGAACTGATGGTATTTGAAAAAAGGATTCTCGCAGCGGAGGCTCGCCCTGCCGAGTATATAACCGTGGACAAGAAACGCCTGACAGTGGATACTGTTTCCCGGTGGAGGATTATCAATCCTTTGCTTTTTTATCAGACGGTAAGAAATGACCAGGGTGCAATCGCCCGTCTGAACGATGTAATTTTCGCCAGGCTCCGCCAGGAAATTGGCAACCACACCTTCAAAGTTTTTATAAGGGAAGACCGGGAAAAGATCGTGGCCCAGGTCACTGAGGGGACTGCGCAGGCAGCTAAACAATGGGGAATTGGGGTAATCGACGTACGCATCAAAAGAGTTGACCTTCCCGAGGAAGTGCAAGCCAGCGTGTTTTCCAGGATGAAGGCTGAACGAGAACGAATTGCCAAGCGGTACAGGGCAGAGGGGGACGAACAGGCGCGAGAGATCCGGGCGAATGCCGAAAAGGAAAATGAAATTATTCTCGCCGAAGCCTACAGACAGTCACAAGCGCTGAGAGGTGAAGGCG
>CAIXMD010000046.1 GCA_903920415.1 uncultured Desulfomonile sp. | reverse complement strand
TGTCTGGGAAGACATGTGGGCCGAAAGATACCAACCATCGGTTGAACATATATCCTTGGCCGATAAGGCTGATGTGGCGGTAATCGCTCCGGCCACAGCAAATATTATCGGCAAGATCGCCTGTGGAATTGCCGACGATATGCTTACCACCGTTTTCATGGCTCTGAAATGCCCTGTCCTGATCTGCCCATCAATGAATGCGAACATGTATCACAATCCTATTGTTCAGTCGAACATCGAGCGTCTCAAAAAGTTTGACTATCAAGTCATGGACACTGAATCAGGCTATCTGGCATGCGGATGGACAGGCGAGGGAAGACTGCCTGATCCGGAGTCAATAGTCGAGAAAATCGAGCAGATGACAGTTCCTCACGATTATGCTGGGGAGACAATACTTGTCACTGCGGGCCCCACCGAGGAACCTCTCGACCCGGTGCGATTTCTTACCAACAGGTCTTCCGGTAAAATGGGCGCCGCACTTGCACGGAGGGCCGTAGCTCGGGGAGCGGAAGTCACCCTGATCGCAGGTCCGTTGAAGGTGTCTCCACCCCATGGCGTCCGCCATATACCGGTGAGAACTGCCCAAGAAATGTGCGACCGGGTTATGGAAGTGTTTCCCCACGTAAATATTGTGATTAAGGCGGCGGCAGTGGCGGATTTTAGGCCGGCCTTAACAATGGCCAGCAAGATAAAGAAGGAGGAGTACGGCGAGTCCATCAGTTTGATCGAGACACCTGATATCCTCAAAAAACTAGGGAAAATCAAACGAAAGGACCAGATTCTCGTCGGCTTCGCTGCTGAGACAAAGGATGATGTGGGGAACGCCAGAGAAAAACTCAAGAAAAAAAATGTCGATATGTTGGTACTTAACAACGTAAGTCTTCCCGGCGCCGGATTTGATTGCGATACCAACGTGGTGCGTTTCCTGTATCGGACAGGTGAAGACGAGCAGATGGACATAATGTCCAAGGAAGCGGTGGCCGACCGGATACTGGACCGCATCAGGAAATTGAAGAAAGGCAGTTGAGCTGCAGCCGACTAATGTCAGGCAAGTTTACTCAGGAGCCACTTCATTCAGTATCATCCTTGAAAAACGGATGTTACATTGGTTCGCCTCAATGGTCACATTCTATAGGTTTCAAGAAACATCAGCAGGAAAAGAACGTTTTACATTGTGCGGTACAATAAATGGCTGAACAACTTGAAGGCTGGTTGCACCATACCCGTAATTACCTGGATTACCTGGTGCGGCAGGGGTTTGCCGAGATATTGTTACCGGTCAGGTCGCTCGAATCAGAATGTCACAAGGATCTGGAAACGATCCGTGTGCAACTAGGCGAATGCACCCGCTGCCGGTTGAGTCAGACTCGCACCAGGATCGTTTTTGGTGAGGGGAATCCTGAGGCCATGCTGATGTTCATCGGGGAGGGGCCCGGCGCAGAGGAAGACAGTGAGGGGCGGCCCTTTGTGGGCAAGGCAGGTCGCCTTCTTTCAAGAATGATCAAGGCTATGGGGTTGGACCGGTCCCAAGTTTATATTGCGAATATCGTGAAATGCCGCCCACCGGAAAACCGCGATCCACACCCTGTTGAAATAGACACGTGCTTTCCTTTCCTGGTAGCGCAAATAGAATCGGTGAGGCCGGTAATTATAGTTGCCTTAGGAAGGATAGCCACGGGGGTTCTCCTCCGGACAAAGGAGCCGATAGGGAAATTGAGAGGCGCTTTTCACAATTGGAAGGGAATTGCAGTAATGCCGACTTATCATCCCTCTTTTCTACTAAGACAGGAAGTAGACAGGCGCTATAAGGCACTGGCGTGGGCCGATCTAAAAAAAGTCATGGGCCTCCTTGACTTACCGGTATCCAGCTAGGGGAGTCAGGCGATGAATTTGAGAAGAATTATTGTTTTCATTCTGGTTTTTATTTTGGGGCTTGCCCTATTCCTCAACTTATTCCGAGCCGAAGTCTTGGCTCAAGATGTTGAGAAAAAACCCATTGTATACCTGCTTTCAGTTGACGGCACCATCAACCCGGCGCTTTCAGATTATATAATCAAAGGGATAGAAGAAGCAGAACAAAACAAGGCTGCATGCGTAATCATACGCATGGACACTCCGGGAGGAGTTGTAACGACCACAAAGACCATCATTAAAGAAATGATAAATGCAAAATTGCCGGTTGTGGTCTACGTCGCGCCAAGCGGTTCCTCGGCTTCATCTGCAGGCGCTCTGATCACTGTGGCTGCTGATGTGGCTGCAATGGCTCCGGGAACCAATATCGGTGCTGCGCATCCAGTAGCAGGCGGGGGACAGGAAATAGGCGAATCTATGTCGGAAAAGATCATTAATGATCTTACTGCCTACATCCGTAGTATTGTTGTTAAGAAAGGGCGTAATGCTGAATGGGCCGAACAGGCCATTAGGGAAAGTGTCTCAATTACAGCAAAAGAAGCACTTGATATCAAGGTAATTGAAATTATAGCAGATTCTCTGCCTGATCTCCTAGAGAAACTCCACGGGAGACAAGTCGAGAAGGAAGGGCGTAATTTCACCCTAGAAACCAAGGGAGCACAAATCGAGAAAATACTTCCAGGTCTAAGGTTCAAAATCCTCGACGTGGTGGCTAATCCCAATATTGCCTACATCCTTATGATGATAGGAGGCATAGGGATTATGATGGAACTCTATAACCCGGGTCTTATTTTCCCGGGGGTTGTAGGTGGAATATGCTTGCTTCTTTCGTTCTTTGCACTTCAAGTTCTCCCTGTGAATTACGTGGGGATAATGCTCATCATCCTTTCCGTAATCCTGTTCATCCTTGAACTGAAAATAGCCTCGTTCGGCCTGTTGTCCTTAGGGGCTATTATCAGCTTGACACTTGGTTCCATAATGCTCTTTGACACGGGTGAAACGGCCATGAGGGTTTCCTGGTCAGTAATAATTCCCATGGTCTCAATGGTATCCGCGTTTTTTATTTTTGCACTCGGCCTGGTGGTCAAGGCTTGGCTGAAGCAACCGAGAACCGGTAAGCAGGGTTTGATAGGAGAAGTCGGGGTGGCCCTGACTAATTTGGATACAGAGGGAAAAGTCGCGATTCACGGCGAGTATTGGAATGCCAATTCCGATGGACACATACTGAAAGGTGAAAAGGTAAGGGTGATCAGAGTGGATGACCTTTGTCTCAAGGTCACTCGGGACCCAGGGAGGTGAAAACTTTCTCTGGACTACAGATTCTAAAGTCTTCCGAACCCCACTGCTATTATAGGCCCACGGAGCGTATATTGCGATTCAGTTCGAGGCAAGACGGATTGATATAGATTAACCCGATTTTTTTAAGGAGAAAACTGATGTACCCTCTTGGAATCCTGATTCTACTGTTGTTGATTTTCCTGTTTATGGCCGTTAAAGTGCTCAACGAGTATGAGCGCGGGGTCATTTTCCGTTTAGGAAGGGTAATAGACCATAAAGGACCGGGGTTAATCATCCTGATCCCGGTGATTGATCGGATGGTCAGGGTAAGCCTCCGCACGGTTACCATGGACGTCCCATCACAGGACGTGATTACGCGGGACAATGTCTCTGTTAAGGTAAATGCAGTTGTATATTTTCGTGTCATGGATCCCACAAAAGCGGTGATTGATGTCGAAAACTATCTCTATGCCACCTCGCAACTCGCGCAGACCACACTCAGGAGCGTTTGTGGCCAGTCAGAACTGGATGAGTTGCTGGCTGAAAGGGACAAAATCAATCTGGAGATCCAGGAAATCCTCGACCGCCACACAGAGCCTTGGGGCGTCAAAGTCAGTATGGTAGAAGTAAAACATATTGATCTCCCAACGGACATGCAACGTGCTATAGCTCGTCAGGCAGAAGCAGAGAGAGAGCGACGAGCCAAAGTAATCAATGCGGAAGGTGAATTTCAGGCAGCAGGACGTCTGGCGGAGGCCGCCGTCATCATCGCCAAGGAACCGATTGCTCTCCAGCTAAGGTTCCTTCAGACCTTGGTCGAGGTGGCTGCAGAAAAAAATTCGACAACCATTTTCCCGGTTCCTATAGACTTGCTGGAGCCGTTCATCAGGAAAAACAAGTCAGCCACTGAATGAATGCACTTGCACGACTGCAAAGGGAGTAATTCAAGATGCCTGGAATATTGATACGCTGGATCTTGATAGCCTTGGCCGTACTCATCGTTCCCAAAATAGTTTCCGGAGTTACGGTTAATGACACGGCGGCTGCTCTTCTGGCAGCCGCGATCCTGGGAATCCTCAACGCTTTTGTCCGGCCACTGCTGATCATTTTGACCTTGCCGCTCACCATAGTTAGCCTGGGTTTCTTTATTCTAGTGATCAATGCCCTGTTGTTCTGGTTGGTTGCAAGCTTGGATGTCGGTGTGCATGTTGCCGGCTTCTGGTCAGCGTTTTTTGCCTCAATTATTATTAGTATAGCATCATGGGTAGCGAGTTCTGTCGTGGCCGGAGGGGGTGGTGAGAAGACTGTCATAGTAACGAGATGGGGGGATTCCGTGGATCTCCGCAAAGGAAAGGGAGGCCGGTGGGAATAGTCCTTCACACGAATTCACTTCCGACACAAATTACAGGCCCGGAGTTGTTACAGAGAATGGCAAGTCGGTTATGGTGGTAACCGGCCTTGAAAGAGTCCTACGTGAACCGGACATTCTTTCAGGAAAAGGGCGCCTTGGGCTCCTTTACAACCAGGCCTCTGTAAATACCGGTTTTCGGGATGCTGCCGAACTTATGAACGCCTTGTTCCCTGGAAGGCTCTCGACTCTTTTCGGACCCCAGCACGGATTCGGGGGCACCGAGCAGGATAACATGATCGAGACAGGCCACCAGAGCCATCCCTGGTTGGGCCTCCCGGTAATAAGCCTTTATTCCGAGACACGAAAACCTTCTGTTGAGATGCTCGAGTCGGTAGACACAGTCCTGGTTGATATACAGGATGTTGGAACTCGGGTCTACACGTTTGCCACTACTGCACTCCACCTTATGGAGGCATGCTCTAATGCCGGCAAACGCATGGTCGTTTTGGACCGGCCCAATCCCATCAATGGACGTGAAGTTGAAGGCAATGTCCTGGACCCGGAGTACGCTTCGTTCGTTGGGCCTCACCCTATTCCGATGAGGCATGGGATGACTCTGGGCGAGTTGATGACATTTTACAATGAGACGTTTGGAGTTGGTTCCCGCCTTGAAGTCGTCGAGATGGTTGGCTGGGACCGCAACATGTGGTTTGAGGACACAGGCTTACCATGGGTGCTGCCTTCGCCTAATATGCCTCTTGTGGAAACAGCGGTAGTCTATCCGGGCCAAGTGATTCTTGAAGGAACGGGGTTGTCTGAAGGTCGGGGTACCACCAGGCCCTTCGAGATCTTTGGATCCCCTTACCTGGAACCGGCTCGTGTAGCTGCTGCGATTGAGCCTCAAGCTTTGGATGGAGCTATTCTCAGGTTTGTAGACTTTAGACCGACATTCAACAAGTGGGCGGACCACCTGTGCCGGGGGTTCCAGATTCACGTGATTGACAGGAATACTTTCAGGCCTTATCGAGCGTCGCTGGCCATGATCTCCGCCATCATCAAGCTTTATCCCGATGATTTCAAGTGGTCTAATCCACCCTACGAATACGTCTCCGACAAGCTGCCTGCAGACATAATCCTGGGGGACCGGAGGGTGCGCGCAGAAATTGAACAAGGGCGATCAGTGCTGGACATGGAAAGGGAATGGCTTGAAGACCTCAAAGATTTTCGCTCTATCCGCGCACGATTTCTCTTGTACCAAGGATAATAACGGGTCTGCTCGACTGTTCTTTACGGATCCGTCTGATCCGGTGCTTGAAACTTGGCTCCAGAAATTGTATGTGACAGGTGTTTCCCCTAACCGAGGGACCACCAGCAGAGATTTGTCAGGGAGGACATTCTTCATGAGGGCTCTAGCGAAACTGCTAATTTTGTCGGCATTTTTTTCAATTTTTGTCAATACAGTCCAGGTTTTCGGAGGCCCTTTGGAGGACGGCCTTTTGGATGCGGTACGGTCCAGGGATCTTAAGAAGGTCGAAGAAATGATTGCAAAAGGGGCAAATGTCAATGCCAAGGATTCGGACGGTTTCACCGCGTTAATGGAGGCTTCTGTCGAGGGAGGAATTGATGTGGTTAAACTCCTTCTTGTGAAAGGGGCTGACATTAATTCCCAGAATGAAGACGGGGATACTGCATTGATAGGAGCGTCATTCGCCGGTCATACCGAGCTGGTTAAACTTCTTCTGGATAAAGGAGCCAACGTCAACCTGGTCAACAAGGATGGGGTTTCAGCTCTGTTCATGGCAGCGTTTGAGGGGCGGCCGGACGTGGTAAAACTCCTTTTGGACAAAGGTGCGGACGTAAATGCCAAAGAGCATAGGAATGGGGCTACAGCCTTAATCGTAGCGTCGTTCGAGGGCCACAAAGAGGTGGTGGATTTCCTTCTGGCTAAAGGAGCGGCCATGAATGCCAAAGACAATGAGGGTAACACCGCATTGAGTCTAGCCACTGCGAGAGGGCACGAAGAATTGGTAAAACTTCTGAAATCCCGTGCCTCAAAATGAACTGAGTGGGATAAAGGGGGGGCTGCAAAAGAGCATATCTACTTTTCGGAGACAGCCGCCCCTACAGGTTCAGCCACCTATCCTGCCTGAGCATCAATACCGGAAAAGGTCCACGCTTGTTCCCTAGCGAGAATAAGACACAGACGTTTTAGATGGCTTCGCTTTTGAAGAAGTGGACTTCTTTTTGGAACTCGACTTGGAATGCGAAGACTTGTTGGATTTGGCCTTGTTATATCCCGATTTCTTGGAACTGTCAGTCTTCTGACCTGTCAGGCTCTTGTTCTTGGTCTTAGACGCGTACGTGGAAGACTTGCTTTTTGAACCGCTTTTCTTGGAATCCACCTCACTCGTGGATGCGCTCTTTTGGTTCGAGGCCTTAAGAACATTGGCAAGGCTGTCATAAGGTTTTGGGTTGGGCTGTTTGAAATTTTTTGTTGCATCGTTATTAGCGTTTGAGCCCGCAACGCAGGTACCGGCTAGAAAAGCAATGCAACACACAACCAAAAAAATAGCCATTAATAAAGATCTTGGCATAACTTTACCTCTCCAGACTGTGATTAGTAGCCTAATTCTACACAATTAATAGCGATTTGTCAATAGTTTTAGGTTTCTTTCTGGGGTGCCGAAGAGAGAGGGAATTCTAAACATGGGAGACAAAACTCTCACATAATCGTTTCGCCTAATTCGACAAGTCTTGGAAGAGACAGAATTATCGCCATTATAATGACGACAATGACGGAGAATATGACAAGGAGATCGGGAATTACTGAAAAGACCGCTTCTCCTTTGTTGATGTGTCTTCTAACCCTTAGGAACCGCCAGCCCGAAACTACTATCGTGATACCGGCCAAAACGAAACAAAGAATACTGAGACGAACCATTCCTGTCGAAGTGGCCGAGTGGGCTACATCTCCCTGAAGTTGCAAAAGATGCTTCATGAATATTTCGAAACGTTCGATTACAAAACCAAAGGCAAGCAAAGAAATGCTGGTCCGAGACCAAGCGAGAAATGTCCTCTCATTGGCCATGTGGCTCCGTTGCCAGGCCAGAAAAATCCGGTCGTCAGAAGTGATGTCCGGTGGTTTAGAGGCTATTTTTTGCCGGCTAATATAAGTGTCCTCCTCCAGAGTCCAGCTTGCGACATCTTTGGTGGGACCTGCCTGTGCCGACTACATGCTGAAGCCTTAATTTCATCCCCTTGAAATAAGTCTCCCGATACGACAACCAACAAACCCTCTACAAAGTTGGGCTCGAGTCCGGAGAATTTTATTTCTTGTCTTTCTTGTCCTTTTTTTCCTTCTTTTCGACCTTCGGCTTTGTGTCTTTGGCTTTTGCAGCTTTCTTGACGGGCGCCGCACAGGTGTAAACAGGTGCGCAGTAAGGGGCGCAGACTGGTACACAAGTCCGCACGGAACGCGCAGCCCAACCACAAGCAGGGGCACAGAAACCAGGGCCGACGGTAACCGTGGCCATAGGAATACGGAAGTACTGGGCCGAGGCAGATTCCCCGAGCATGGTGCCAACAACACCCAGCGATACCAATAAAGCAATGATTAATAGAAGTTTTTTCATCTATTCTCCCTCCATAAAACGTCTTTGCTTTTCAAGGGGATGAAAGGCCTTAATTCTCCTACCATAACTTTCGGTAGCTTGTCCAGAGATTGCCAAAGAAATTACGTTTTGAGGCATTTCATCAAAGAATGAACCGATGACTGTTTCAAGAAATCAATACTCCTGAATCTTCGTAACGAATTCTCGTTCGGTAATGTTAAAATAATCTCCTGTCGATAGTAGACTGACATATATTGTGCGGCACTCGTGAGGCCTCACACTGAACAGGAGGTATTCTTGTGATCATAGTGACAGGAGGAGCTGGATTTATTGGCAGCAACATCGTCAGGGCTCTGAATGAGGCCGGGGAAGATAAGATCATCATTGTGGATCGCCTCGGAAAAGCCGATAAATGGAACAACCTGGCAGATGTGCATTTTCTTGATTACGAGCACAAGGACAAATTTCTGACGAAACTGGACCAGGGAATTTTTGACCACGGAATTTGGGCGGTCTTTCACATGGGAGCATGCAGTTCAACGACAGAAAAAGACGGCGATTATCTTATGGAAAACAACTACGAATTTTCGCGCAAACTTGCAACACGCTTCGCTGCTAAAGACAGCCTGCGGTTCATCTACGCGTCGAGTGCGGCTAC
>CAIXMD010000045.1 GCA_903920415.1 uncultured Desulfomonile sp. | reverse complement strand
GCTGACGCGTGTTTTTTTAAAAATGTAAGCCTCCAGGACTTGGCCGCAGGTAGTATAATCCTCGAGGCTGCAGGCGGGGAAATCAGACACATGGATGGACGTCATTTCCACGTGGGAGAATATCTCGACGGAAAAAGAATCGAAGAGCCTTTGATTGCCTCCCCGAAAGATTCTTACAAGTCTTTCGTGAAATACTTTAAAAAATTATAATTTCGTGGCATAAAATCTTTCACGTTGCCTCCGGCTCATTTCTGAACACATATTGATAAGTTGCGATTAAGGATTCGAAGGGCAACGGGTTTTCCTTGACCCGATAAGATTGGAGGGTTAATCTGATTCCTGTAGAGACAGGTCTAATTTCCTGCTTCGGATAGTCCTCATGCATGACGTCGAAAAAAGATCTGAAATGATCCTAGAGGCTATTGTGTCTGAGTATATAGCCAATGGTGATCCGGTAGGGTCGCGCACCCTTTCAAAAAAGAAAGACATCGGTCTTTCCGCGGCGTCTATTCGCAATATTATGAGCGACCTGACCGAATTGGGTTATATCACCCAGCCCCATGTAAGTGCCGGAAGGATACCCACGGACAGAGGATATCGCCTGTATGTTGACAGCATTATGGGTCACGGCGAAACCGATATTGATGAGTATGCCACAATAGAATTCATGATAAGAGCTGCGGGACTGGACATTAGAGACTTGTTACGCCGGTCTTCCAGCGTCCTTGCCGGCTTTTCTAAACAGGCCGGGGTCGTTACAGCCGGTCCAGTGGTTGAACAAACCTTTAAGACAATTGAATTTATCAAGGTTGCCCGGGATAAAATCCTTGTGGTGCTTATTTCCACCACAGGTTTCGTCCAGAATAAGATGATTTACGATGAAGATAATATCGATCAACAGACTTTGGAGAGTTACGGCCGGATGCTAAATGACATGCTCAAAGATCTCGATCTTCGACAGGCCAAAGAACGCATCGAACAGGAACTTGCCCAGGAAAAGCCAAAAGTGGACGCGATGCTCGCTAAAACTCTCCGACTAGGTCACATCATTCTCTCTCAGGATGCTACAAGGGAGATTTACATTCAGGGTCAAACGAATATTCTTGATGAGCCTGAATTCGCCCAGGTCGAAAAGCTGAAAGCTCTGCTCATGACATTAGAAGAAAAGAGCAACCTCTTAAAAATATTGGATAAAACCCTAAAAGCTGATGGCATCCAGATCTTTATCGGTTCGGAACATGGTCTGGATAATTTGGATACATGCTCCATCGTGGCATATCCTATCCGGACCAAAGATTCGGTTGTAGGCAGTATTGGAGTGATAGGACCTAAGCGGATGAATTATCAGATGGTTGTTCCTCTGGTGGATACTACCGCCCGTATCCTCACCGGCCTCCTGAAAAAAATTATCGAGAAGGTCGCCTAATCTCGCCTCATATTACCTCAAGAGATGCCAGTTCTTCGCTCATCTGTGCCACGGTCAGTATTCGAAAAATAGGTGCCAGCAAAAAATTTTCATAGCTTTTTATGGTCATTTCGTGGATCTCTGGCCTATAACAAGCACAAGCATCCGAAATAACTATTGCGTTAAAATCATTCTGGATTGCATCCATTGCGCTGATCAGCACACACACATTGGTAACTATCCCACACACCGCAACTGTATCAACACCCCATGTCCGGAGGGTTTGATCCAGATCGGTTTTATAAAATGCGCTCATGCGCCGTTTGGGAAGAAACAGGTCGGATGGCTGCATTTCCAACTCAAGAATGGGCTGGTCTCCTCCGGTGCCTCGAATGGCGTGAGGCGGCATTCGTCCCCTGAAAATAAAATCTCCCTCCATGAAACTATCGCAAGCAAACACCACATGACCGCCGTACTGCCTGAACACTTGAGTCAACTGCATTATTGATGGGATGATTTTTTTTGCCTCTCTATCCATCATACCGTGGCCTTGGGTGTTCACGTTGTCTTTAATCATGTCCACAACAATCAAAGCATACTTGTTCAATCAGGGCTCCATTTCTTCCTGTCCCAAAACAAATAAACTTGAAAACTCTTTTATCCGGGACGGATCAGCCGATTGTGTCTCCGAACCTGTTTTCTCCAGTTATTCAGTACGTTTTTCAACCATTGTGTCTTCGCAAATCAGGTCCTTGAGCGCGTCGGGAGACCATACAGCCAGTGGACCACACGATCCTCGTGGATCCATACGGCAACGGTAACCGGTTTTTTCAACGCCCTGATTATCTAGCACATTCCAGCTATTCTTGAAGTAAGAGCACTCGTCGTTAAAGCAAACATAATGGATCTCCCCCCCCCAGCTTGATAACGGGGGTGTTTGAATTGGGTCCATTTGAGCCCCACAGTGTGGGCAGGTTCGCGAACTTTCCATCTTTAGACCTCCTTGTACCCGGTTGACGATTTTCCTCTGCCGTTTCGGTGTACGAATAAACTTTTAATGATCAGTCTTCCAGTAGTTTCGAAAAGGAATTTTCCTTTGTTCCATTCAATCTTTTTCAGGTATCATCATCACTGGTGACATCTCTATGTCTATAGGTAAGTATTTTCGTATCAATTCGCAAGTCGAGAACATTCTGTTTTTCATTTCACGCTTTCTGGATAACTGAATTGAAAATTTTATCACTGAGGGGGGGCTCCCCGAGGATAGCCAAATGACAGAAAAATTTTCTATGCTGAATGGCCAAGATCCGGTGGAAAAAATTATCCTGAGGAGCATGAACGAGGGTGTCATCACCCTGGAGTGCAATGGCGACATGTTCAGCGTGAATCCTGCCGCACTCAAGATTCTCGGACTCTCTGAACACGAGGTCAAGGGAAGTCATTTTATGAAAGTATTTTCTACTGATCCGGAAAACGGGCCCTTTATGGCAATTTTTGAAAAGGTAATTCGTGATGGTAGCCCCAGTTTTCATGAAGAAATTGTATTCAACAGACCTGACGGCCAGAAAGTAGACCTTGCTATTGCCAGCTCATTTCTCGATTTTGATGTATGTGGTCCGGGTATGCAGAGTGTAGTCATGGTTTTTCGTGATATCACGGCATTCAAGTCACTTGAGCGGGCAAAAATGAGGGCCGTGAACCACCTCTCCCATGAAATCAATACTCCTTTGGCCATTATCCAAGCATCAGTCGAGCTTCTTATACGCAAAGAAGGTCTCTCGGACAAATTGGTCAAACCAGTAGAAAGAATTCGGCGCAATGTTAAAAGACTTACAGATATTCAGAGTGTCGTTGAAGAAATACTCAATCCCACGGCGTTTAATCCAAGGCGTTTTCCTGTAAGTATCCTTATCGAAGAAATCCTCGATAAAATCAGGGTGCAATC
>CAIXMD010000044.1 GCA_903920415.1 uncultured Desulfomonile sp. | reverse complement strand
TTTTCTCGCAGGCATATTCGTCGCGTCCGAAAGTTGACACAGGAGTCCGGACATGATACTTCTATTTCTTTCATAACTGTGTGAGAGGTGTGAATGGGGAGCATAATCAAGAAACGAAGGAAAAAAATGCGTAAGCACAAGCATAAGAAGCTTCGAGCACGGCAACGTCATAAGAATAAGTAAACAGGTCTCGATGATGCAAGCGGGTTTTTTCACCGGAACGGATTTAAGAACCATCACGAAAGCGGCCCTATTGGCTGAGAGACTGACGCAGCGACATTTTGACCTGAGCGAAGACGAGTGGAAACGAAATCCTTATGGTGTTTTCACACGCAGGGAGGTGGATGAGTCGCTGCACGAGGCGGAAGCTTTTGCGCACGTAGTCGTGTTGAAAAACATGACCCATTCCCCGGCAGGTCGGAAAGGGCGCGAAAAATACGGAATAGTATTACAGGATCCTAACATTTTATTAGCTCTCTTACGTTCCTCTTTTCATGATTTGTGGACATTGGGGCTTTTCATATTGACACACGAATTGGTACACATAATCCGCTTTAGAAAGTACGGCGCGGACTTCTTTGCCTGTGTTCAAGAGAGGGATAAAGAAGAAAATTTGGTCCATGACATCACCAGAGAAATTCTTTCGGGTGTGACAAACACCGATTACCTCCTCAAACTTTATGATTCGCAGCTTACCCTGTTGCGAGAAAAATCAACTTATATAGGACTTCATGGAGGTGCTTGAAGATGCCGATTTACGAATATCGGTGCAAAAAATGCGCTAAGGAATTCGAGGAATGGCAGAAGTTTTCCGATCCCGTTGTAGACACTTGTCCCAAGTGTGGCGGCAAGGCTTCACGCCTGATATCACCGTCGACATTCGTGCTCAAGGGGACAGGTTGGTATGTGACTGATTATGGCAGAAAGGACAACGCTTACACCAAGAAGCCGGCAGAGAATAAGGAATCGTCTTCGGATGTTGCCAAGTCCGATTCTCCTCCTGCAACTGATTCTTGAGGCATCAAGGCTGGGACTAATAAAGAGGCCCCTATGAAGATCAAGAGAATTGCTCACCTGGGAATTGCCGTAAGTGATCTCGATGTTGCGTTGAAGTTCTTTACTCTGGGACTTCCTTTGGAATTGACTCATACCGAAGATTATCAGGGCATGAAAATCGGCTTTATTCCAGTTGGCGAAAGCTCAATCGAGCTGTTGCAAGATGTTTCGGGATCGTCTGCGATCAAGAAATACCTGGATAAAAACGGTGAGGGAATTCATCATATAGCATTTGAAGTTGACGACATTTACCAGGCCGTGGCTGAACTCAAGGAAAAAGGAGTCAAACTCATCGATGAGACTCCCAGGCTTGGGGCTCATGGGATGACCATAGCTTTCATGCACCCCAAGGGTACTCACGGGATTCTTATGGAGTTATGCCAATCAAATTCTGATGAGCATTGAATCAAAATCCAGCGCCCAGTATGTTACCGGGCGCAGATATGTCGTGTGATTTAGTCTTATGAAATCATAATAACTTGAGGAGGTTGAGGAGATGGCAGATGTAACCATGCCTATGAATGGCAAGGTATTAGAGATGAAAGTCAAAATTGGCGACGGTGTGGAGGAAGACTCCGAAATACTCATCATTGAAGCCATGAAGATGGAATTGCCGGTAGTAGCACCTTCCGGTGGAATCGTGAAAGAAATAAAGGCCCAGGTGGGCCAATCTTATCAAGTCGGGGATGTGTTGGTAGTTGTAGAATAAGTCACGTCCTGCCGTTCGTAGCGAATCGAGGTATATCGGCTGTCCCTCCGATGTCACTTGAAGGCAAAATGTTATGAAATCGATTTTTTGACGCAGCCCGATGGCCTCTTCCTCGAAAGCAGTTTTTCCAAGTCCTATCTAGACTCGTTGCCAAAATTTCTGTCCGAATGAAACACGATTGTACCCCGGTAAATCCCCCCTGCCCCCTTTGGCAAAGTGGGCAGGGAGGATTTACTAAAAAAAGTGACTATAATTTTGGCGATGGCTATAATCTTAAATTATTATTGCCAAAACTTTTAGGAGGTTTGCCGTGCCAGACGAGAG
>CAIXMD010000043.1 GCA_903920415.1 uncultured Desulfomonile sp. | reverse complement strand
GACCATAGGCCTGATACGAAAAGCTTCAAAATGGGCGGGAGGAGGGCGGATCACGGCATCAGTCTCAACGTTCGTCCCAAAATCGCATACCCCGTTTCAATGGGCAGGCCAGATTTCAATAGAGGAGACCAAACGGAGGCAGCACTACATTAGTCGCTACTTCCAAAAGGGAAATGTGCGAATCAAGTTTCACGATGCTAGGATCTCATTTCTTGAGGGGGTCCTGGCCAGAGGAGACTCTCGTCTTTCAGAGGTCATAGAGGGGGCATTTAAGAAAGGTGCCAGATTTGACGGCTGGGATGATCACTTCAACTTTGATTTGTGGATGAATGCTTTCCAGGAAGCGGGAGTGGATCCGACAGAATATCTTAGACCGAGACTTGTAGAGGACTATTTGCCATGGGATTTTGTCTGGCCAGGAGTCGCTAGGGAACACTTGGTCCGCGAATGGGAGAAGGCTGTTTCGGAAGAAACCACTGAAGACTGTCGCTCAGGTGCTTGCACTGGATGCGGGGTCTGTGATTTCAATAATGTTCTGCCAAGACACGCGTCGAACCCGTCCGGTAATTCCGGAAACTCTTTATTGACTGAATCACACGCTTCGGAACCTGTTGTCCGTCGATTTCGTCTCCGTTATGGAAAACTGGGCAAAATGCGTTTCCTCGGACATCATGATGTCGTGAGAGTATTTCATCGCGCTTTCAGGAGGTCGGGACTGAAACTCGATTACTCCAGAGGATTTCATCCGCACCCCAAGCTTCGGTTCTCGCCTCCAACGGGCCTCGGGATCGAGAGCGTGGCCGAATTTCTCGATTTTGATCTGACAAATTCTATCCACTCAGTAGATGAGATCATGCAAACTCTTCAAAAAGTCCTTCCAGAAGGGATTGAGCCTATAGAAATCAAAGAAACACCATTGAATGATCCGGTAGTTTCTGCTAGAATTCAGCAGGTTACATACGAAATAAGCTTTACTGATTCCCTTTCACTGGAAGAGGTTAGCCGGAAGGTTGATAAGTTTGAGTGCTCGCAAGAGATTATAATCTCGGCCGTGCGGAAGGGTAGGGTCAGAATTCGCAACCTGAAAGACTGGGTTGATAATCTAGAAGTGTGCGGGAATTTCCTAAGAATGACTCTCAAGGCTGGGCAGGAAGGCTCGGTGCATCCATGGGATGCCGTTGGTGGTTTACTGGGATTGACCAGAGACGATTCTAAGACAGTGAGAATAATCAAAACGTCCGTTGGCTTTCGGCAGCCACTGGACGCTTGAGAAGGGCTCTCGTATGGCAAGTGAGATCATCATGAACGTCACGAAGAGGGAAACCCGTCTCGCAGTAATAGAGGACGGTCAAGTCTCGGAGATACATCTCGAGCGCAAGGGCGAGCGCGGGATCGTAGGAAACATCTACAAAGGCCGTGTCATAAAAGTTCTTCCAGGCATGCAGGCTGCTTTTGTCGACATTGGTCTTCCCAGGGCGGCTTTCCTTTACGTTGGAGACATTCACCATCATGTTCATAATCTGAACCTCATCGTGAATGAAGAAGACGAACACTCAGATCAAGAAGAGAACTCAATCCCTGATAATATAACCGACCAAATTCAAGAAATTACCCCTATTGAGGATCTTATTCAGGAAGATCAAGATATTCTCGTACAGATCTCCAAGGAACCTCTTGGAAGCAAAGGGGCTCGAATAACCTCCCACATATCCATACCGGGCAGGCATCTAGTTTTTATGCCTACTGTAGATCATGTGGGGATTTCTCGCCGGATTGAAAACGAGACAGAACGACTCAGGCTAAAGGATATAATAAATGATATCAAGCCATTAGCCTGTGGGGTCATAGTGCGAACGGTCAGCGAACACGAGACAGCAGACAAGTTATTAGCTGACCTGACATTCCTGGAAGGAACTTGGCTGCGAATTCTGGAAAAGGAGAATAAAGTTCCTGCTCCGTCACTCATCTACGAAGACCTCGACCTCTGCCTTCGAGGTGTAAGAGACCTGTTCACTGAAAACGTCACTCGGCTTGTTGTGGATTCCCCGAAACAGCATCAGAGGATTTTGGATTTTATGGATACCTTCATGCCCTTTCTAAAGCCCTGTGTGGAGCTATATGAAGGGGATGAACCCATTTTTGACAACTTCGGCATCGAAATGGAATTGAACAAAGCTCTTGGTCGAAAGGTGTGGCTCAAATCAGGCGGGTACATAAACATTGATTTTACTGAGGCCCTGGTGGCCATTGACGTAAATACCGGCCGATATGTAGGGAAAAGGAATCTACAGGAAACCATTCTCAAAACCAACCTGGAGGCCGCAAAAGAGATAGCGTACCAGCTACGACTGAGAAATATCGGCGGAATCATTATTGTAGATTTCATAGATATGGACCGGTCTGCCGACAGAGAGAAGGTGTCCAATTCCCTGATGGAATCTCTCAAGAAGGACAAACAGAAAACAAACATTCTCAAAATTTCCGAGTTGGGCCTGGTGCAAATGACCAGAAAACGAACCCGAGAAAGTTTAACTCGGACTCTTTGCGAACAGTGTCCATATTGCGAAGGGAAGGGATTTCTCAAATCCCAGACTACCGTATGCTACGAAATCCTTCGAGCTATCTCAAGGCACATATCAGACGATAACTCCCCTCGTATTCGAGTCACGGCCCATCCGGAAGTGATAAGGCTGCTGTTCGAACAAGAAAACAATCAGCTTGAGGAGTTACAGAGGAGCCAGAAAACCTTGATACAACTCAACCCTGATCCAAATCTTTTTCAGGAACAGTAT
>CAIXMD010000042.1 GCA_903920415.1 uncultured Desulfomonile sp. | reverse complement strand
TTTCAGAAGCAGGAAAGAAGATAGGCGCACGCTATCCGATAACCTTTTACCAGAATTTTCAACCTGAGTTTCCGGGACAGTACAAAGAGATGGCCAAGGAACTCGAAATCTTCTGAAGTCTTAGAGAATTCTGTTCTCAAGAATCCTAAACACCATCCTTGATGGTAATTCGCGGAGGTGTATATTGAACGACATGTATAATAGACTGGCAACCAAACTGGATCAACTTCCCAATGGTTATCCCGCTACTGAGAGCGGAGTCGAACTGAAGATTCTGCAGAAAATATTCACTCCTGAAGAAGCCGAAATGGCTTTGAAGATCAGGCCCATCCCAGAACCCGCAGAAGCTATTGCCGAGCGCCTTGGCAAACCTCTCGATGAAATGCAGGGAATTCTGGACGACATGGTACATAAGGGTCAGATTGGATCAGCCAACATGAAGGGACAACAGGTTTACATGCTTGTGCCTTTCATTGTGGGCATATTCGAGTTCCAGTTGAACAGGCTGGACAAAGAACTTGCAGACCTGGTCGAGCAATACGCCCCCTTTTTAATGACCACGGTAGGGAAATTCCCTCCGGCGGTGATGCGTGTTGTGCCTATAAACGCCCAGATTGAAGCCCAGCATGAAGTACACCGTTACGAAGACTTGAAGAAGACAATTCAGGAGTCGAAATCATTCCAGGTCATGGAATGTATCTGCCGTAAGGAGCGGGCACTCCAGGGGCATCCCTGCAAGAAGCACTCGACCGAGGTCTGCATGTCTTTCGCCAAGCACGAAGGAGCTTTCGACAAGTACCACATGGGCAGGATTATTTCCAAGGATGAGGCGCTCCGGGTCCTGGACCTGTCGGAAGAGGAAGGTCTTGTCCACTGCACGTACAATGTCCAATCGGGTCAGATGTTCGTCTGCAACTGCTGCTCGTGCTGCTGCGGCATCCTTCGAGGAATAAAACATTTCAATGCACCGCACCTCATGGCGAAAAGCAATTTCGTAGCATTCATCGACCAGGACACCTGCGCAGCATGCGGTACCTGCGCTGATGAACGTTGCCCAATGAGCGCTATTGTGGAGGAGGACGGTTCCTATAGGGTTCAGACGGAACGTTGCATAGGCTGCGGGGTGTGTACGAATACCTGTCCCACGAGTGCCATTGCCCTGGTCCGAAAACCTGAATCCGATCAGGATCAACCCCCGGACAACATTGTGGACTGGTATTTCAAGAGAGCCAATAGCAGAGGAATTCAGATCGCAGTTGATTAGAGGAACAGTGTAATTCCCGGGTAACGCGGTGTTAAAAATAGAACGAAGAGGATAAAGCATATGATTTTACGCTGGAAAATGCTTAGGATTGGGTTTTGTCTGCCTGTTGCCCTGGCTGTACTGCTCTCCGTGATACTTGCGAGCATCACGGCATCGAGCAAAGCTGGAATCAGTGAACAGGAGGCTCACGCCATAGGCGTCGATGCCTATCTCTATTTCTACCCGATCATCACCATGGACGTGACCCGTAAACAATCCACCAACATCGAGCCTGGCAAAGCAATTCTCGGGGGGCCGATGAACATGTTTGTCAATATTTCCGAGTACCCCCCTGCAGACTTGAGGATTATCGTTCGACCCAATTTTGACACTCTCTACTCTGTCGCGTGGCTCGATCTGACCAAGGAACCAGTAATCGTGTCGGTCCCCGATACGGGCGGCCGCTACTACCTGCTTCAAATGCTCGACATGTGGACAGACGTTTTCGCGTCGCCGGGTTGGCGTACGACCGGCACTCAGGCAGGCAATTTCATCGTCGTTCCGCCACACTGGAGGCCCGACTTGAAAGATCGGCTCATCGAAGAGTTCAGGCTCCCGAAAGACACCCAACGCATTGATGCGTCAACTCCCTATGTGTGGGTCATCGGACGCACGAAGACGGACGGCCCTCAGGACTTCGATGCTGTTCACAAGATCCAGGCAGGCTTCAAGGTCACACCGCTTTCACGGTTTGGCAAGGATCCCGAGCCGGTTCAGGTCAAGATCGATCCGACCGTAGACATGAAGACTCCGCCAAAGAAACAGGTCGATACCATGCCTGCCGGCAAATTCTTCGCCTACGCGGCCGAAGTCCTGAAGCTGCATCCTCCGCACATTACCGATCAGCCGATTATTACCATTATGAAGCGGATAGGTATCGAGCCCGGCAAGAGTTTCGACA
>CAIXMD010000041.1 GCA_903920415.1 uncultured Desulfomonile sp. | reverse complement strand
CTTCGTCATGGTTTTTTCGTGCATCATCGATCTCCCTGGAGAGATCTTCTGAAAATACCTCTCGTGGAGCCTCGGCCCAAAGTCCTTCCAGATCGTAGAATTCCCGTACGGTCGTCTGAAAGATATGCACTATCACATCCCCATAGTCCAGCAGAGCCCAGTTACCGTGTTTGACTCCTTCAACCGAGTATCGCTGGAACTTGCGTCCTACTGCTTCGGTAAGGACGGCTTCGGCCACTGAAGTAACGTGCTTCCCGGAGCGTGCGGAGACAATCAGGAAATAGTCCGTGAGGGAGGTCAGCTTTTCGAGTTTCACGAGCACTGGATTAAAAGCCTTCTTGATAAGTGCGGATCTCAGAAGCATTTCAGCTTTTTCCCTGGAGCTTATCTGTGCGTCACTGGTAGGTTCAAGATTCATAATTTGAGATCAATTCCTGTACAATTCTTTTTCCTGTATATAGGACCGGACCGATTCCGGGACGAGATAGCGGATGCTGTGCCCAGCTTTCAAGAGGCCCCTTATCCTGGTAGCTGAAATGTCCAATCCCAAGACGTTCGCAGGTATGAGTCGGTTGGAACTTGAATGAACCAAGTGCTGGCCCTTTTCTTGGAACTGTTCGCGAAAGGCCTCGGGGACTTGGTCCCAAGCGGACCGAAAACTTGTGCCGGGCCGATTGACTACAACGAAGTTAGCCAAGATGAACAGTCGTTCATAGTCCTTCCATGTGCTGATTTCTCTGAGTGAATCAGTCCCGAGGATAAAAAAAATGTCACAATTCTCATTTTTCTTGATGACTTCCAGCGTATTCACAGTATAGGAAGGGCTTTGTAAGGCGATTTCCATGTCGGACGCCTGGAACAGTGGGTTGTCGAAGCAGGCTCTGCGCGTCATCTCCAGGCGGTGTTCAGTCGTAACTATGTCGTCCGCCGAGATTTTATGAGGTGGAATGTGGCTCGGGATAAATACGACCCGGTCGAGCCCTTGCGTGAAGGCAACTTCCTCTGCAAGACGAAGGTGTCCCAAATGGGGCGGATTAAAAGTTCCGCCAAGGATACCGATTCTCATGGAATTGCAGTTTGTGAACAAAGGGCTTGTTTTCACCATTAAAGTTTATATACTTAATCAGATGAATTTGAAAGAGGAATTGGCCGGCAAGGTCGTTCGAGCCTGCCAATTTCTGGGCTGGAGGATATTGTATTGGAATATTTTATAGGATTTCTCATTCTGCTGGGTGTATTGATCTTCGTGCACGAGTGCGGCCACTTCTTTGTAGCAAAAATCGCAGGAGTGAAGGTGTTGAAGTTCTCTCTTGGATTTCCTCCTGCAATGATAAAACGACGTTGGGGTGAGACCGAATATATTCTTAGCTGGATTCCGTTGGGCGGTTACGTGAAGCTTCTTGGAGAAGACCCGGAGTCCGATGAGGAAATTCCTCCGGAGGAACTGACCCGAACATTTACCAGCAAGCCTCTTTTGTCACGAGTGGCTATAATAATTGCAGGGCCACTCTCCAATTACTTGCTGGCAGCATTCTTGTTGTGTGCCGGATACTTGGCGGGGTGGCCCGTGCTGGCCAGTGAGGTCGGCAAGGTCATTGAAGGGACCCCGGCTGCAGAATCAGGGTTGCAAACTGGTGATCAGATCACTGCGATTGACGGCGATCATGTGTGGCGGTGGGACGATATGCGTTCTCTTATTGAAAAGAGCCCCGGCAAACCATTGACCGTCACAATAGAGAGAGATGGTAAAATCATTGATGTGCAGGTGACGCCAAGCCTGAGCGATCAAAAAGACTTGTTCGGGGAACCTATCGGCAGGATTGGCGTTTCTCCTTCCGGTAGAAGCGTTAAGCTCGGTGTGGCTGCTTCAATCTACGAAGGCATTAGGTTCACCGGTTACCTGACGCGGTTGGTAGGTGTGACCTTACTCAAGCTTGTAAAAGGTGAAATTAGCGCTAAGGCCCTAAGCGGCCCAATTACCATCGTGCAAGCATCAGGCGAAAGCCTCAAGGCTGGGTTTTTCAGTTTTGTTTTCCTCATGAGTTACATAAGTATAAACCTTGCCATTATTAATCTCCTGCCCATACCCATCCTTGACGGTGGCCACTTGTTGTTTTTTCTCATTGAGGCTGTCATAAGACGTCCCGTTACAGGAAAGCTACGAGAAGTCGCAGTCCATGCAGGCCTACTGTTCATCGTGCTTCTGATGGCACTTGTTTTTTATAATGATATTAGCAGGATTGTCACCAAGGGATGGTCTCTTCAACCCTGATGGGAAAAGAATTGGTTGAACAGTGATTGTCTTGGCTGTACATTCATCCACCCCATCACTTGGGGTGGCAGTAACCCAAAACG
>CAIXMD010000040.1 GCA_903920415.1 uncultured Desulfomonile sp. | reverse complement strand
TCTTTCTTTGCCTCTTTATCATGACGCTCGTCATATTCTCGGTGCGACACCGCCATGGTAAGTGGGTTCCCGGATGGATACCTTCGCTTGTCGCTACGCCGTGACAGGGAATCCCTGGGAAGGTTTTGCAATTACTCTATAGGGAATGTGATTTGCTGATATTATGACATTCGAGATAGTAAGTAAGGAGTGCTATACGATGAACTGGCTCTTAAATTCCATGTTAGCGTACTGGGTTGTTCTCCTGCTCTTTTCTCTGGGAGCGGCAGCCGTTATTTACTTTATGTGGCTCAAAGACTCGCTGATCTAAAGGAGGTGGTGCGATGCAGATCTTAATTAACATCCTGCTGTATGTATTTCTCGCCTATTGGCTCTATGAGTCCATAATAGCAAGGGACTACTGGTATTGCTTCGTAGTGTTGTTTGTTGTCACCGTGTCTGTTGTCATCTCTCTGCTGCCCGGGTATCACGCGGACAAGGTTTCACCTGGCGCATACCCGTATGAAGATTGACATCAAAGAGTTGCGGGAAAAAATTGCGCAACTCTACCCGAAGCGCGATAGGGGAGATTTGACGGAGAAGGTCTTCCAGAAGGAGGTCACCCTCCAGACCGTGGCCCTTTATCGCGCGATTGTCACGGAAAGGATCGCCGAGGGTGAGACCATAGAGTGTGAGCATCACACGATCTGGACTCACTTTCGGCTCATGTCGTCCATTTTGAGGGAAACGGCACAGCAGGCGATCAGCCTTTTCTTGACCAACAGGAGGTTGTACCGCCTACAATCGACCATCATGCCAGACCAGCCGCCCACGGCTGACAGTCTGGACAATACATCCGTAGACGAAATTTCGTTTGACCGCATTCATTCTTTGAAGAAGAAGCGCCAAATAAGGGTTGGAGAAATGTTGGTAGGAGCAGGATTCTGCGGGATTGCCCTCATATTTTACAACTGGCTTGAGATCACAGGTCCTGTATTGGTTGGTCTCGGCACCCTCGGCGTGCTGCATGGTTTGATCCTTCCAACCCGGTGGATCGAAGTCGTAACCGTAGACTCATCCCCGGCGATTAATCCAATCCTCATCTATGCAATCCGGAAGAAAAGCGCCAAGAAGTTAGTGCGCGGCCTTCGGGAGAAATTGAGGAATTCATGTCCCAGATAAGGGTGCTGCTGGTTGATGATGAGGTTAATTTCACGGCCAGCATGGAGAAGGTGCTCAGACGCCGGGGTTTTGTTGTCAAAATCGCGTCGGACGGATTTGCCGCACTTCCCTTGATAGCCAAGGAACACTTCGACGTCGTCGTCCTTGACATCAAGATGCCGGGAATGGACGGAACCCAAGTTCTCTCGGAGATCAAGCGCTTTTCGCCCGATATCCCCGTCATCCTGCTCACAGGACATTACTCCTTAAGTGAGAAAGAAGATACTTTGGATGGAGGTGCTTATGCGTACCTTCTCAAGCCGTATCCCATCCTCAAGCTGGTTGATGTAATTGTTGCAGCAGCATTTGATAAGAATACGGTCACGAATTCATCAGAGAGGCTTCAAGACCCGGCAAAGTAAACTTCACATCATCGAGTGAGAAGATTGGCCATGGCAGACACAGAACTACATGAACCCGCTAAGCTTAGTCGATTTCAGGGCGTGCTACACCGTCTTCGGCGAGGAGTACTGGTCTTTCTAGATATTATTGGTCTGTACGAAATACAGGATGTCTCTCAGGAAGCCCAGCTTGCCAGACTCAGACTCTACCACGCCGAATTCCGGAAATTGATTTCTGCAAACCATAGTTTTCTCGAATCCCTTGGGGACCTTGAAGAAAAGCGACTAGGGTTCGATTACATTGATCGCTCATTTGTGAAGCGGAAAACAGCCCGGGCCCTTTCGGACGCCCATGCAATGGTCGAAAGCATCAATGTCATATCAGGTGATCGGTACCCATCCTTGAGACAGGCTCTTGGGAGAGTTGCCGACACTCTGACAGATGCTATTGAAGACCAGCCCGAAGAGCACTCATTCGAACTCGTCCTTGAATTGTCTGAAATTTTCGGCATGAAGGCCGATGCGGTGGGTGGAAAGATGGCTCATCTGGCAGAAATAGCCAATACTTTGGGGCTTCCCACACCGGACGGTCTGGCGGTCACGACTGGGGGCTTTCGTCTACTGCTCGAAGAGGGCGGCATTCGATCCTGGATCCAGGACAAACACCTTGAACTTTTTTCAGAGGAAGATGTGGGGCCGGTTAGCAAGGAGTTGCAGGATCTCATATTGGCCCTCCCGATTCCATCCGCACTTGAGGAAGAAATTTTAAGAGCCTACGACCGTTTGGCCGAGAGAGCCGGAATGCGCATCCCCATTGCAGTCCGTTCCAGCGCTTTGGGCGAAGACAGTGAGTTCTCCTTTTCAGGTCAATTCCTATCGGTGCTCAATGTTCGCAGGGAAGAGCTTTGCGGGGCATATCTGCAAGTGATCGCGAGTCTCTATTCCCCTGAAGCAATGCACTACCGCTATCTTCACAAGATCCCCGGCGAATCGGCGCAAATGGCGGTGGGCTTCATCACGATGGTGGATGCGGTGTCGAGTGGGGTTGTTTTTTCGAGAGACCCTAGTCGGCCGGACTCCAACCAGGTCCTGATACAAGCGGTAAAAGGCCTGGGCGTGATGCTCGTCGACGGAAGGACTTCCCCTGAAATCGTCCTGGTATCCAGAGACCTCAAGCTACCGGCAATCACCCGCATTCCCTCGTCTCAAAAGAGTCGCATGGTTCTTGATCCTGGTTCCGGGTTGAAAGAGGAAATGTTGGAGCCTGGCGAGGCCGAAGAGCCATCCCTCACTGACGATGAGGTGCTGCAGTTGGCTCGATGGGCCCTTTTGCTGGAAAACCACTTTGGTA
>CAIXMD010000039.1 GCA_903920415.1 uncultured Desulfomonile sp. | reverse complement strand
ACCCTCCACCTTTTCGAGGGACTGCTTCATACGAGAGAAAGCAGGGGCAACTTCGTCTGAAACCAAGGCCCCAGAACGCGACCAATTTAAATAATTGTGGATGACTGAGATCTCTATCCCGGCGAAGAATTGCGATGATTGAGTCCAGGCTTCCGGTAAGGCAGCGATAATAGTCCGCTTGCCTTTTCCGGCTAATCGCAGAGCAATATTTTCCAGGTGCTTTTTTGTGTGGGAAATAAAGTAGGGAAGATCTCCGCGGTAAGTTAAGGCCATATACTGGGTCGTGTCGTCGGTCAGTTCGGTCAACCCGTTGATGGTGTCCTCGAAGGAACCGGCGTTCACATAGTAGACGTTTCTCTTAACGGCAGTAGCCATGTCAAAAAAAGTCTCTTTTCCCTTCAATATATCACCCACTGCCTTCATCACCGAAGGTTGTCTTGGAAAACCTCCCGCGACCGTGTGAATCACTGCATCCAGTCGCGTAACCCCTCTTTCTCTCAATCGAAGACTTATAAGGTCAAGTGCCTTAAACACGGCTTTGCGCTTATCGGAATCATACCTCAGGGGTATGTCGATCAGCTCTACGCCCAGTTCGTTGAAGAAAGTTTGCTCGCGAGGATCTTCGGGATTCAGGGATGTACCGAAAACCCAGGCTCCGGCTACCACCGCCGCACGGCCTATGGATTCTCCGTATCCCCCAATCCTGGCGCCTATAATTAAGATGTTTTTGCCTTGGAGCATAGAATCAATCCTCGGTACAAAGATTACGGGTCGATTCGCTAAATTCATAAAATACAATAGTTAAGGCTATTAGTCAATTTCAAAGGTCCAAGGGACCGCCCCCCGATCAACAAGGGGATAAATTATTTTCTTGACAAAGCAAGGCCTTTTGCGTGAACGTTTGAAAGTAATGGTAACTATTTAGAATCACAAGGCAGAAGATAGCGCCTGTCAATCAGGGCGTTGAAAGGGTTTAGGAATGTCCTGGATAGAAGAGAAGGAAAGGGCGGCCCGGACAGTACTGAGACTCCTGTACGAAAACAGAATGATACGAACCTGTTATAGGGATAAACCTCAAGGCTGGACCTTAATTTCCGGTCTATACAGCCCGTTATACATTCAACTCAGACCGCTTGTTTCTTATCCTGATATCTTTAGAGAAGTTTGCACGGCCATGGTTCGTCTACTCGCTGAAGAAGCACCGGAAATCACGAAGATAGTAGGAATAGCAATGGCCGGTGTTCCAATTGTCTCCGGAATGGCTGTGATAGGAGGCGTCCCGGCGGCATTCACCAGGAAGCTGGAAGGCGTAAAATCAGTTGAATCTTTCCGGTCGGTCATTGTCGATTACGGAGAGCACTCACTGTTGGAAGGAGATCTGGTATCAGGCGACAAAGTGGCCTTGGTGGATGATCTGGTGACCCAATTTGACAGCAAACAGGTAGCTATGGAACAGGTAAAGCATGAAATCCAAAAACAGGGATTCCATGATATCGAATGCCGAAAAGTGCTGGTAGTACTGGATAGGGAGCAAGGGGGGCAGAAGGCTGCACGGGCAGAAGGGCTGGAACTCTTGAGCCTCATACCTTTCAAAACGGTTGGGCTACCGCTTCTGAAAAATGTGATGGCACAAAAGGAGTGGGAAATTATCTCGGCTTACCTGGAAGATCCTGGGGCTTTCCAGAATCAGGAGGCCCAGGAAGAGATCGCCAAGACTTCTATCGCGCTTTAGTCAAGAAGCAATGCAGTTCTCATTTAGAATGACTTAAGCGACGAGGTACTTTTTTTGTGATCAGATTTTAGCCCGATGATGATAGGTGGCGCGAAAAAGCATAGACTTTTTCATAGAATTTGACTTGACGATTTTTTTTTTGTATTTTATGTTCATTCGACTGAGTAGAGTGCTCTGGTCACTTGAGTTTTATTCCGGTAAGAGCTTTCTACCCCAGGATTGTATCCGGTGGGCGTCTAGCGTTGGATTAGACCAGAGAGTCTGTAGACGCTCGTAAGAAGGGATCTGATACTTCCAGCCAATATCATCCGTTTAACGCTACAATACTTTTAAGCATTGTCATTGCTATGGAGCGATGCGTGCGTCTATATTCATAAATTACATATTCCCTGAACAGGGGATTTGAGAGAAACGTTGCAGGAAGAGCGCAAGGGGCTCGTCCATTCGTTATTGGCGACGGGATCAGGTATTTGAAATCGATCACGGAAACACGTTTTATTGAAAGGAGAAGGTGCTGAATGCCAGGTATTTATGTCAAGGAAGATGAACCTTTTGAAAATGCACTGAGAAGATTCAAAAAGCAGGTGCAAAAGTCCGGAGTCCTCACGGAGACGAAAAAGCGACGAGCCTATGAAAAGCCGAGTGTTAAGAAAAAGAGAAAGGCTATGGCTGCCAGGAAGAGGCTTCTTAAGAAATTGCGCAGAATACGCACAAGATAGAATAAAAGCCTGTCGATTGATAAAGATCCAACCGGACCGCATCTGCATCTGACTGCTTTTGATGTTGAAACGCGTGCGGATTTGGGGTATTGCCGAATGACGCCATTTCGCAATTATTTCTGTGAAACAGGTGGCATGCCTCTTTCACTACGGACTGCAAGACCTGACATCGAGATCGAGGCACATTGCCTGCCTCAAAATGTTGGCGGCTCAATGGCGAAATAGTGTGTCTCAGTAAGTTTTCACAGCGAGGAGGATAGTCTACATTACCGAGCGGACAACAGTTTCTTCTCAGACCAAGTTGGAATGGATTGAAGAACGCAGGTTCATTACGGCCTTTTTTTATTTGTTGGCACTCATTGCAGTGGTCTTAACGGGCCTTGACACGGGATTCTCTCCAAGGCAACTTACGACCCTTGACGTGATCGGCGTAGTCATTACTGCCCTGCTCGGAGGTTTTCTTCTGAGCGTTTCGCTATTTGGGCTGATATGCTACTTTATTTTTATTCCATCCCTCTCGCATGACAGCCATGTTTTTTCCAGCGTACATGGAACTCAACTCATTCATCCTCTAACCACCTCAATCGTTTTGGGTCTTGCCGGCCTTTGCATTTTCACCGGCAGCAGGCCTGCGTGGGCTCTCTGGGGAGCCTTATTGGTCATTTACATTTTTCAGACGGCCCTGATAGTAAGGAGGGTTCGCAAAGAACACCTTATTGACGGCCTTACAGGTCCGAATCCCGGCCTTTTTTTCTTGCTTCTCAACCTCATTCTTGGCGCAGAGGTAGTCACAGTGGCCGCTGGAGCCCGGCCTCTCCCTCCGTGGCGACTTAATACTCTTCCTGACGATACATGGATCGTGGATGTGCGTACAAAGCCCGAGTTTTATTGGAATCGCCTCCAAGGGAGCGAAAACTATCCGTGGGGGGCAGGAATTATCGAGGCTGCCAAGGGTAAATCATTTGATCAGCCGGTTCTGGTAACATGCCTTTCCGGACATAGGTCTCCATCAGTGGCGGTCATGCTGCGAAAGCTTGGTTTCAAGACGGTTTACAATTTGACCTGGGGACTCATCTATCTTGTGCTTCTTGAAAGAGGGAAAAAAACCGATGGGCCTTTCGGTCTCACTCGTCCCCACCGGAACCCCAACAGAAGGGGCAAAGACCTCAAGGGCATCTCCATAGGGTATGTGACACTCCAGTTTATAATTCTGATTCTTGCCCCGGCCGAACATTCTATCAGGCACACGTATGTTTCCGGACTTCAACAGGTGGTAGGCGCAGTTCTGGGCTTTGGAGGTCTTCTGCTGGGTTTGTTGAGTTTTCGGGCTCTCGGAAGAAACTTTCGAGTGTACGCCGCGCCACGGAGGAGCGGGACACTTGTTACTCACGGGGTATATTCACATGTGCGTCACCCCATGTATAGTGCGGTAATAATTATGTTCGCAGGATACCTGCTTTATTTTGGGAGCCTGTTGAGCATACCTCTGTGGTTGGCATTCTCGGTACTTTACATAGTGAAGGCTGTTAAAGAAGAGCAAATATTGATTGACCGATTCCCTGAATATGAACAATATCGGGAAAAAACTTGGAGGTTTATCCCTTTCATTTTCTAGTCGGTCCTATCCGAGACTACCAATTTTTTCAGTTCGGACAGTCTTTCTGACTTTGCAACTCAGAGTTGATATACCCCCTGCTGTTTCCGGCGTGACTTCGCTCATAGTCAGGTCCTCGAATGCAGTCGTTCCGTGTCCTGCAAACAATGAAGCAAGCCAGCCTATAGGAAGAGCATTTCGCGCTGTCACTGCGAACGAGGCTTCCTTAACAGCCCAATCGTTGCCGTTAAATGAGACTGCAATACCTCCCGCTTTTCTTACAAGACGAAAAGCCTCCACGTCGGTGATGCTGTCTCCCACGTAGAAAACATCTTTCAACTCAACTTTTTCCGCTGCAGCAATTTTTTCTATGGCAAGGGCCTTTTCTACACCTCCTATAGGATTAACTTCGCTTATTATCCCATATATTTCCAAGCCTGGCATTAGTTCCCAAAAGATTTCATCCAGTGCCTGGACAGTCTTTCTGTCGAGGTCGGAAAGGTCCTCAGCCGATGCTGCCCCTGGCGGAATACTGAAGTCTGGAAGCCCTAAAATCCGTAAGAGAATATCCTTCACAATTACTTTTTCTCCAGCGCTCAGGACGTAGTTGTCAAGGTTGACGGCGGTTGAATAGGTGTTATAGAAAGGAAATCCTATGGCATCGCATACTGCCACGATGTAGGGAGAGTAGCTCGTGCTGACGATGTAGGCGGGGAGCAGTCCTAAGATTTCCTTGAGCATGTGATCCGCCTCAGGCACAATCCGAATGTTGCGGCGTGAAAATTTCATCATGCTTCGGTTATCGACACCGAATGCTTTAAAAAAAGGAAGTATGAGACGAAGGGTATCTCCTGCCTTGTATCGGGGTCTGCGCACTACTTCGGCGAGATAATCGTCATAGAGACTTATCTTGCTGAAAAAGATGTCCCCTTTTGGAATGAAAGCCTCGGCAAGTTCCGCTGCATTGTCATTTTTTGTGATAGGGCCTTCGCAGTCGCTTATAAAAACTCTTCGGGGCGTAGTTGCCATTTAATCCTCCCGTGGTTCTCACGCGGGTCAAACTTTATTGACTCACCGATTTCAACTCGTCTTTGTCTCCGCTCTTTATCCTTACCACTCGATTTGTCACACTAACTCCCATGGCTTGTTCCATTTGGATACTTACCCCTCGAGAATGGTCGTATCAGGATACTCCTTTCGGCCGTAACCCTCGATACTCTTTGCAGCGGCTCGAACAGCCAATTCCAGACTTGCCTCAGTACCCAGGCACTTGATGGTGCCGGCCAGAAAGCCTGCTGCAAGCACGTCTCCGGCGCCCGTGCGGTCGAGTATCCGACTGGGCTCAAAAGCCGGCCGATGAATCGCTTTTGACCCAGTGAAGGCATGGGCTCCCCTAACCCCAAGTTTCACAACAACTGTGTCAATTCCGAGACTCAAAAGTGAGGCGACCGCCGTCTCGGTCATGGCATCGCCTGTCAGCCTTTCCAGTTCTTGTTCCGTGATAAACAAGATTTGCGTCCGCAAGAGTAACGGTTTCAGTACATCAAGCCCCCTCTCACAATAAATCGGGCCGGGGTCGAAGCTGAGTCGAGTTCCTCCCGCAAGCTTGTGAGCCAGTTCGATCTGCATTTGTAGGGGATCGTCCGATACGAACGAGGTCATGTGTACCCACCCTGACGCCTCAAAATACTTAAGATCCAAACCCTCAGAACCTGCAAGGTCATTGGCGTTCGGCAGGATCACAAGAGCCCTATCTTTTCCTGGATCATCTTTATCGATCAGGGCAAGGCACCTCCCTGAAGGAAGATGTGTTTGCAGAATCATGAGGTTTTTAGAATTGCCAAGTTCGTTTAGCCTAAGTAACTGAGCGTCTTCTCTCCCTGTGGCTCCGTAAAAACCCGTCTTGAAACCCATTTTGCGCATCGCTGCGATCATATTGGCCGCAGACCCCCCGGGATCAGCAGCCTTGAGCGAGCCCTGATCGGATAGGATCGGGTAGATCCTTCTAAACCAGTCAATGTCTCGGACATACTCTTCCCCGACGCGTAATCCATGAGCACGAAGAAAACCTTGAGGGACCTCCCAAAATTCATCGAGATTGAGTGAACCAAAACCGATGGCGTGCATCCTCACCGTGTCCTCGTATTGAGTAAATCCGGCTCCAGGCAACAAGAAAAGGGTGCTTCTCGTCAATCCATATAAGACTTATCTGGCTGACGTCGGAACAAGATTCTGGGGAAGCCCCTCCGGTTGCACAACCGCGTTAAGAAGCGAACCTTGTGTCCACGTATCACGCGAAAGGCAGTGTTGGAATGAGCGCTCTCGATTTTTATAACTGAGCAGATTAAAATCCAGGGCACAACCCAAAACTTTGGCTGCTACCTCATGGCCGAACATTGTGTAGTGGTCGCCGAAAACGTAGTTTCCTGTTTCCTTCTGAGCAGCAATCAAGGGTTCCAGAAGTGAGATCATCGGGATATCGTGTTCCTCACAATATGTGCTTACCCGTTTTAGGGACTTGCCCATGTCCCATGAAATGTTTTTATGAGAGCCACCCATTGATTGGAGCCGAACAATGGTCCCGTCAGGGTCGAGAAAGTATTTTACCTCAAGATCGGAACCCAGATAGTCCAGGAGAAACAAGATGCCCCTGTCCCGGCAGAAATCTCGCGAAGCTTTAATTTGACCAAGACCAGTTGTGGTAAGAGTCATGTGCTGATCAGCAGTATTTGTAGCGGTCAATTTACCATTAAGTGCAATTGTAGTTGCAGTTTCGGTAATTGAACCAGCGTCAATAGTAATT
>CAIXMD010000038.1 GCA_903920415.1 uncultured Desulfomonile sp. | reverse complement strand
TGAAATCAGTGGTGATAACTGGTTCCACAGAAGGCAAGAATGCTTTCAGTACAGGCGCGGACCTCAAAGAAAGGGCCGGCATGTCTCCTGACCAGGTGAGGTTCTACATCCAGACCATAAGGAACCTATTCACCGGGGTGGAAGAACTGCCTCAACCGGTTATTGCCGCAGTTAACGGATATGCTTTCGGAGGTGGATTGGAACTCGCATTGGCTTGCGACATAAGACTGGCAGCCACCAATGCCATTGTGGGACTAACTGAAACCAGTTTAGCGGTAATTCCTGGAGCTGGTGGAACGCAAAGGCTGCCTCGAGTTGTGGGAGTTGCCAGAGCCAAGGAAATGATCTTTCGGGCAAGGCGGATCAAGGCTTCGGAGGGCCTTGAATACGGCTTATTCCTTGAAGTGGTTGAGCCCGACAGGCTCCTGCCTAGAGCACTGGAGATCGGTGGAGAGATTGCTGCAAACGGACCGGTGGCGCTGGCCCAAGCCAAGTACGCAATTAATAAGGGGCTGGAGGTGAGCCTACCCGTGGGCCTGGCAATAGAATCGAATGCTTACGCGGTTACAATACCCACCAAGGACAGGATTGAAGGATTGGCTGCATTTAGGGAGAAAAGAAAACCGGTTTACACCGGAGAATAGAAGGAGGAGGAAAGTCTGTATGACCGAACATGAGTTAAGTTACCCCAAAAAGGTTCAGATCAATGATATTTCAGTCCGCGACGGTTTTCAGCATGAGGAAATCTGGATACCCACTGATGCAAAATTGTTCTATCTGGAAGAACTCATCCTCTGCGGTGTTAAACACCTCGAGGTAACAAATCTTGGTAATCCGACCTCGATGCCCCAATTCAAGGATGCCGACGAACTCTTAAAGAGGTTGAGGGATTCCAAGAAGCTCTCTCGTGCAGGAATCAATTGGGGCGACATCACCCTAACTGCAATAACTATCAGGGAAAAGGCTGTAGACAGGGCGGTGAAGGCCAGAAGGGAAGGGTGGGGGCCCGACCGAATTTTGATGATGGTGTCTACCGACGAGGAACATCATTTCGCTAATTCAGGAACAACCTTACCAAATTATTGGGAAGAAGCCGAACGGTGTATAGAAAAGGCTAGGGATGTCGGCATCAAATTGAATGGGACGGTGTCGACGATTTGGGGCTCTCCCATATCTGGGCCGACTCGTTTGGAAGAGGCCGTTGAATTTACCAAGCGATGGCTTGATATAGGGGCATGGGATATTGAACACGCCGACCACGATGGGAGCGCTCCGCCCAACCAGGTCTATAGGTACTATTCTATGGTTCTTGATGAAATCCCGGACAAGAAACTCCACATAGCCCACTTCCACGTGACCCGGGGCTGGGGGACTGCAAATTGTCTCGCTGCCCTCCAGGCTGGGATAGAAATTTTTGAGGCCACCCTTGGGGGTTTGGGTGGGCAACCGGCCAACTTCATGGACCGTGTCCCTGTGAGCGGTACAGGCTCTTACTATTATCGTGACCCCAATGTGGTAGGGCTCCAGTGCATAGAAGACCTGACGGTGATGATGGATGAAATGGGAATTGATACCGGTATTGACGTGGATCGACTGCTTGACTTGGGAACGATGATGGAGAAAACCATAGGTCGAAGATTGAGGTCGGAATCTATTTTGAATGGGAGAATTCCCAAGAAGCCTCGTGAGCAATATAAACGTAAGGGACTTAGTGAACTAAAGAAAAGGCTTGGAGAAGATCGGGGACAAAAATTCCCCGCCAAATGGCAGGAAAAGGCAGCCTACAAGGTATTATAAGTCCGCATGCAGACAAAACGCCTCAGGTATAACATCTCCAGGGATGTTACGTTTCACGTTCGGGGTTAAACTTGTCGGTATGTTAACTATGTGACAAAATAGTTCAATGCGATCATAAGGAGGTGGGAGCATGGATCCTCTTTGGAGACCTTCGGAAGAACGGATCAAGAACGCCAACATCACCCGGTTCATCAGCTTCGTCAACGAAAGGCATTCTCTTAGTATCAGCGGTTACCAGAGACTGTATGACTGGTCCATCGAGAACAGAGAGGATTTTTGGGCTGCAGTTTGGGAATTCGGTAATGTAATAGCCTCTAAGCCTTACGAAAAAGTTCTTGAAGATTCTCCGACAATGATTGGGGCTAAGTGGTTTATTGGGGCGCGATTGAATTATGCTGAGAACCTTTTGCGTTTCAGGGACAACCATGTTGCCTTAGTGTTCAAAGGCGAGGGATTGGAAACTGTTCGAATGACATATGCCCAACTCTACGACGAAGTTGCTCGCCTGGCTGTTTCACTGAGGCAAGCAGGTGTTGTCAAGGGAGACAGAGTTGCAGGTTATGTTCCCAACATGATGCATGCCGTGGTAGCGATGCTCGCAGCCGCTGGCATAGGTGCCATCTGGTCTTCCTGCTCGCCGGATTTCGGAATTAAGGGGGTGCTGGACAGGTTCGGGCAAATAGAGCCAAAGATCCTTTTCACGGCGAACGGCTACTACTACAACGGCAAGGCTCATGACTCACTCGATCGGATAGGCGGAATACTCAAAGAGTTGCCGAGCATCGAGAAGGTCGTGGTAATCCCGTACACTGAGGAAAGGGCTGATATCAGTTCTGTTCCTAATGGGATTCACTACCAGGATTTTGTCTCTAGAGAACATGGGTTGAAAATCGATTTCGAACAGCTTCCTTTCAACCATCCTCTTTACATCATGTATTCTTCCGGAACCACTGGGCTTCCCAAGTGCATGGTTCATGGAGCAGGTGGGACCCTTATTCAGCATCTAAAAGAGCACATCCTCCACTGCGATCTTAAGAGGGAGGACAAGATTTACTATTTCACCACATGCGGTTGGATGATGTGGAACTGGCTTGTCAGTGGACTGGCAGTAGGCGCCACGGTGATTCTATTTGACGGCTCTCCTTTCTACCCCGACCCTGGGGCCATCTTCCAGTTAGCCCAGGACGAAAAAATGAGTATTTTCGGGACAAGTGCACGCTACATTGCTGGAGTGGAGAAGGCAGGAGTGAAGCCGAGGGAAAAATATGACCTTGCAGGTCTCAAGACGATGTGTTCCACAGGATCTCCGCTCTCTGAAGAAAGCTTTCGATTTGTGTATCGCGATGTCAAAGAAGATCTCGACCTGGCATCAATCTCCGGCGGGACCGACATCATTTCGTGTTTTGCCCTGGGATGCCCGATTTTGCCCGTCTATGAGGGGGAGTTACAGTGCCGTGGCCTCGGTATGAAGGTCGAAGCTTTCGACTTTTCTGGAAAGCCTGTGAGGGGAGGACAGGGAGAGTTGGTATGTAGTGCTACATTCCCTTCACAACCTATCTACTTCTGGAACGATCCGGACAACTCGAAGTACAAGAAGGCTTATTTCGACGTGTATCCCAACGTTTGGCACCACGGTGACTTTATCGAAATTACAGAACACGGCGGAGTAAAGATCTATGGGCGTTCAGACGCGACCTTGAACCCCGCTGGAGTGCGAATAGGTACTGCTGAGATTTATCGGCAGGTGGAAGCTATGGATGAGGTTGTAGACAGCATCGTTGTGGGCCAGTCATGGGAAAACGACGTCCGGGTTATCCTTTTTGTAAAAACGGCCCCAGGTGTGGTTCTCGATGAAGCGCTGAAAAACAAAATAAATAAAACAATTCGTGATAGCACAACCCCGCGACATGTACCGGCATTCATCCTCCCGGCCCAGGATATTCCTGTGACCTTAAACGGAAAGAAAGTTGAAATTGCGGTAAGGAACGTCATTGAAGGCAGGCCGGTTACCAACCGGGACGCTCTGCTCAACCCGGAGGCTCTGGAATTGTTCGCCAATATTCCAGAACTCAAAGCTTGACGGCATCACCTTAACGGAAAGATAGATACCTGGGCAATAATCAGGCCGCGGGAGCTGGACACACAGTACGCAAGCGACAGGAACGGCAGGGATCACCCATCCAGATTTCGTCGAAATAATTCAGGAAAGGGAGCGTTTCCTCTTCCCCTTCAAAAAGGAAGCCCACTTCAAAGTTCCGTTTCATGTGGGATTTAGCTCCTATTCCAGCTCCCGTTAGGTTTGGGCTCCCCACCAGGGCGGCTTCTCCGTCTACTATGAAGATCTTGGCATGCATTCGGATACACTGGAGGAATTCCACGCCTGCGCTCAGCGACCCTTTTGAATCAAGGTGCTCGTATCGGTCGCGAAATGGCCTCGATGGGAGTTCAGCGTGTATAATGCGGAAAAACACGCCGCGATTCACGAGGATGGCCATGAAGTCAGGAAAGGATATGAAACGGTTTCGGTAGCGCAGCCCCGTGGTTTTTATATTTGCCGTGGCTATCCACACAAATCGCTGAGCTGTCACAAGGCGAGTCTGTGTGAATTCCTCGTATATTTGTCTATTCAAGAGGGTTTTCATGCTTGAGGATGATGTGGCTCCGCGCGGGCCCAGGCCCCTCTCTTTTCGAGGTCCTTGTCGAGTTCCAAGCCTGGTCTAGCGGCTGCCAATAAATTTTCTCCCCCATCTTGGAGGATTAATCGCCACAGAGTCACCTGGCCTCTCTCGGCAAGACTTATCATTACTTGCTCTACCAGACGATGCTCCTCTGCAGAGGACTTGCCCTCAGGGTCAAGTAGGATTCCTCGAGTGGTCACCCACCCCGGGCTGTCAATTCTGTCTAAAATAAGTTTCTCAATCGTTTTTTCCAATGGTGTAACTCCTGTTGATTTCATGTCATTCGGTCCCAGAGATACGTCAAAGTACGTTTTTACACGTGCCCATTGTCTCATACTTTCGAGCGCATGATAAGGTTTAATGGAGAGATCTATAATTGGCGTCAGAACGCGTTTCATCATCAAGGCTGAGGAATAACTTCTTGACAGAAGAGCCTTTGGATATTATTGTCGATGACCGTATCATGACTGACAATATGACACGAGCACGGCCCTTTTGGCAGTTTTGGGAAGAGCCTAACTATAAATTTTATAGACTCGATCGTGCGGACACAACGTAGACCGGTGGTAATAGGGACAGGGAGGAGTTGGTACCAGACTTCCCGTTCTGTGCCCGGTTTTAGCTAAACAGTTACCAAAGAGGAATCATGGCCGGATCAACTTTCCCTAAAGGCGGGGTACATCCCGAGGAACACAAAGAACTCACCGAACATCTGGCTATTGAGGAAATGCCGGCACCAGGCCAGGTAGTTCTGCCGTTATCCATGCATTTTGGAGCTGCTGCTAAGCCTGTTGTAAAGAAGAAACAGCAAGTACAGGAAGGAGAGGTGCTGGCCATTGTAGAGAAAGCTCTTGGCGCCAGTATTCACAGCAGTGTCACTGGTGTGGTCAAATCCATTGAGCCGAGGCCTCACCCCACGATGGTGAGGTGTGACGCGGTGGTTATTGAAAGAGATCCGTCGGCTCCTGCCAGGCAATATGAAACGGAGGATTGGCGGAAACTTTCTCGGGAACAGCTCTTGGCCAGAGTCAAGGAAGCAGGACTAGTGGGCCTTGGAGGAGCGGGATTCCCTACCCATGTAAAGTTATCACCGCCACCGACCGCCAAAGTCGATACGCTCATTCTTAACGGCGCCGAATGCGAACCCTACCTCACGACCGACCACAGGATAATGCTCGAATATCCTGGAAAGATTGTTCAGGGCGCCAAGATTATTCTCAAGATACTGGGCATAAAACAGTGCATCCTCGGGATCGAACTCAACAAACCCGATGCAATAAACGTTATGAACAAAGCTGTTCAGGAGTCTTTCGGGGACGAAGACTTGAACGTCAGGGTTCAGGGCATGGAAGTAAAATATCCCCAGGGTTCTGAAAAGCAGCTTATTTATTCACTCACGAACAGGGCTGTCCCAGGAGGCGGTCTACCCTTTGATGTGGGAGTTATCGTTCAGAACATTTCGACGACACTGGCCGTCTTTGAAGCTGCCATTATGAGCAAGCCACTGTACGAAAAGGTCGTTACTTTCTCAGGACGTGCCATTAATCGGCCCGCCAACCTCAAGGTAAAAGTTGGGACCCTGCTATCAGACGTGGTGAATTACTTGGGCGGCACCAGAGACCTACTGAAGATAGTTTCAGGTGGCCCCATGATGGGCTTCGCAATTTCCGATCTCGAAGTTCCCATAGTTAAAGCCACATCAGGTGTGCTTTTTTTAAACAGCAAAGAGACGGATGTGGGTGAATACGGCCCCTGTATTCACTGCGGCGGGTGTATGGAAGCCTGTCCGATGGGACTTTCACCGATGGAAGTTGGAATTTATGTCGAGGCAGGCAAGGGGCACCTGACCGAAAAATACGGTGTTTTTGAATGTTTCGAGTGTGGTTGCTGCGGTTATGTTTGTCCGGCCAGACGTCCCCTGGTTCAATTCGCCAGACTGGCCAAAATTCAGATAAAGAAACACGGGTAGGAAGATTCCCGATAGCATAAGGATGAAGGGCAAAGGCTGAGAGATGAACCTTAAAGGCCTTCGGGTGGAGGTCTTTTCTTCCTCTTTCACATTTTATCCTTCCTCTCGCAGATATGGAGGATGGGACAATCGAAACGCTAGACCAAAAAAATATGAGTACAGGATCTAAATGGGCCGTTTCGGTATCTCCGCATATCAGAATGGGGAAAACCACGGCTGGAATCATGTGGACCGTGTCGGCGTCGCTTGTTCCTGTGATGCTACTGTCCATTTATAACTTTGGATTCAGGGGGTTCATTATCACGCTGATAAGTGTGATCTCCTGCGTTGTAGTTGAAGGGCTTTCCCAGAAAGCCCTGGGGCGACCATTGTCCGTGCGAGATGGCAGTGCAGTTCTGACGGGGATCCTTTTGGCCTTCGTTATACCGCCGGGTGTACCATATTGGTTGCCGATAATCGGAGCCGTTGCAGCGATCTTCATTAACAAGGAACTCATGGGAGGCCTTGGTTTCAATGTATGGAACCCGGCGCTCGTGGGAAGAGCCTTCCTTATGGCCGCCTTCCCAGTTGCGATGACCGCAGCCTGGATACCTCCGCTGGACTGGGCTAAATCACCCATAGGCATTTATCTGGGTAGTGGCGCAGTGGACGCGGTGTCCACCGCCACGCCGCTCTATGTTTTGAAGCACTACGGAATGGAGGCACTGACTCAACAATTCGGTGGACTCACAACTATTTATCAGAATTTCTTCCTAGGGTTCAAGCCTGGATGCATCGGGGAAACCTCCGCAGCTCTAATCCTTTTAGGCGGACTGTTCCTGATGGCAAGGGGCATCATTACCTGGCACATTCCGGTTTCGACTATCGTCACAGTGGCAGTCCTGTCGTGGGTTTTCGGCGGAGAAAAGTGGTTTGGGGGCGACCCCCTGGTGCAGGTTCTGTCTGGAGGTCTCATGCTGGGAGCTTTTTATATGTGTACTGACTATGTGACGTCTCCTACCTTGAGGTCAGGCCAGATAGTGTTCGGGATAGGTGTCGGGGCCTTGACCGTACTCATCCGCCTGAAAGGTGGCTACCCAGAGGGGGTTTGCTATGCCATACTACTGATGAATTGCCTCACCCCGGCTCTAGATGAATGGTTTAAACCGAAGAGATTCGCACTCCCAAAACAGCCGCCGGTAGCGGCTGTTAAATAGGGGTTCCCTGTTTTCTGAGAGGCTTAAATGAAAGAGATTATCAGGATCACCGCCAGCTTGACGGTCGTGTGCGTAGTTGCCGCATTGATACTTGGGGCGGTTTACGCAAAGACTGACCACATCCGCAAGGAAAATGAGGAAAAACTTCAGCACGAAACAATTGAGGGCCTTCTTGGTTTTGGTTCCGGGAAAAAAGCCCCTGAGGATCTCAAGGTCTACCCCGTGTACAGATACGTGATAAGTGATGCCAAGGGTGAGACCGTTTTGGGCTACCTTATGCCTCTGAAGGATAAGGGATATGTACTAGCAGAAGTTGAACTTTCCGGAAAGCCGGGCAAGGTGATTCATGTCGAAGACGATCCGTCCGTATTAGCCGAGAGAGCAAGCCGAGACGCTGCGGTTAATAGAGTCTTACCGAAGGGGTCTAAAGCTGTCTATGCCCAGACACTGTTTATTGCCAACTTGGGCGACAAACGTCTTGGGTATGTTATTCCAGGAGTTACTCAGGGTTTTAAGACCTTTATCAAGCTAATGGTCTCCCTCAATCCGGAATTCACTGTGACCGGAATCGCTATTACTGAGTCTGAAGAAGATCCTGGGCTTGGTGCAGAAATTGAGCAGGGCTACTTCAGGAACCAGTTTGTAGGGAAGACTTTGGAAATACTGAAGAACCTGAAGGTCGTCAAGGAACCCCTGCCTCAGGACTATTTCGTCGCACTCGATTCACCCAAAGCGACTAAAAAGGGACTCTCTCAGGACCAGATACGCACCATTAAGGAGAAACACTTGAAGGACGACATATATGCCCTGACTGGAGCCACCATATCGAGCAAGGCGGTCACCAACGGTGTCAAAGACACGGTCAGAAAATTCGTCTACCGTGTGGAAATCTTAAGTGATGCCATCAAGAAAGATAATATTCAGGTTGCCTTTTGATGGAGGATTAAATTGAACAGGAACTTGACTCTTCTCTGGAACGGGTTGATTCCCGAAAACCCGATTTTCCGCTTGGCATTGAGCCTATGTCCTGCCGTTGCTGTCACCACTTCCATTAAGAACGGGCTTCTTCTGGGGTTGGCGGTTGTTTTCGTTCAGGTCTTTTCGAGCTTCACGGTGGCTATATTCAAATCGTTTATACATCCCCGTATCCGAATCCCGGCTTACGTGATCATCATAGCGCTTTGGGTTACAGTGATCGACATGATACTCCCTGTAATCTCGCCCGAAGTGTATAAGCAGGTTGCGCTTTTCGTGAAGCTGATAGTAGTGTTCGCAATCATAATATCCCGGCTGGAACTTTTTGCCTCAAAACAGCCGCTGACTCCATCCTTTTTTGACGGACTGGGCATGGGCTTAGGGTTTACTTTCGGACTTTGCCTCACCGGAGCCATCCGGGAATTTTTTGGTGCAGGTCAACTTTTCGGATACGATTTGCTCGGGTTCAAACCTTTGCTCATCATGATTCTGCCTGCTGGAGGATTTTTCGTGATTGGCTTCATTATGGCTACCTTCAACTGGCTCGAATACAAAATCACGGGCAAGATTCCTACATCAGGAGGGGCTCACTAACATGAAAATCAGCAGATTCCTTGTCAATGCGGGCATGATTTTTATGCTTTTGTTGATGGTTGTGGGCTCAGTTTTCGGGGAATCCGTCGGGACAGGCTCCTTCAATAAGGACAAGGGAATTGAGATTTCCTTCGGTGTGCCTGTGGACAAGAACTGGGCTGATAACACAGCTAACTACTCGGTGTACGAAAAACCGGACCCTGACATAAGGATTCCTGTAGACTCCGTCCTTCTCGACCCGCGGCGGATCAACGCAACATTACAGTTCAAAGATGCGCTTAACACTTCAGCCGAATACGTTGTCGAGGCCAAGGATATCTCGTCAGAGGGGAAGATCCTGGGTAGCCGTCAATTTGAGGTCAAGAAGGGCCAAGCTCAAGTACTTTTATCTATTCTTCTCGGAGCGATGCTGATTAACAACTTTGTTTTCACGAAGTATTTAGGGCTGTGTATCTTTTTCGGAGTTTCCCAGAAAAAAGAAACTGCCATCGGAATGGGGATAACCTTCACAATGGTCATGGTGCTCAGCGCTATAATGTGCTGGGCCCTTTTCACCTATGTCCTCCAGGCCCTGCATCTTGGCTTCTTGAAGATCATAGTTTTCATCGGGACGGTTGCCATATTCGTTCAGGCCGTAGATACTATCTTGAGGAAAGTTAACCCCTATTTGTTTAGGAAACTCGGGGTTTACCTTGTCCTGATAGTTACAAATTGTATCATACTCGCGGTTCCGCTGATCAATGCGGATAGCGGCAACGGCCCCTTCGCCAGCTTGACCCTCGGCTTAGGAGCAGGAATCGGCTTCGCAATAGCGCTTTTTCTCATGTCTTGCGTACGCGAGAAGCTTGAAGTCAGTCGCGTACCCCCCACTTTTCAGGGGCTCCCGATAGCCTTCATTGTCACTGGTTTGTTTGCTCTGGCATTTCTGGGTTTCTCAGGACTTTCCATTTTTTAGGAGCCTGAGTTTCTGTCATGAGAATCATGCAGCAACTTTAGTTTGCGTGGCTGTCTGAGGTGCTTTATCATGGAAAATGTTTGGACAACAGCATTTCTGGGTATACTGTTCTTTGCCATTTTCGGGATTCTCTGTGGACTGGCGCTGGCCTTAGCCGCCAAGAGGTTTGCAGTCAAGGTAGATCCTAAGATTGAGGCAGTTAGAGCTTGCCTTCCCGGTGCTAATTGTGGTGCATGTGGATTCGCCGGGTGCGAATCGTATGCAGAGGCTGTAGTGACCCTTCCTGATTGTTCTCCTAACAAGTGCGCTCCCGGAAAACAGGACGTCGCCGACAAAGTAGCGGCAATTACGGGTAAAGCTGCAGGGGCTGCCAGCCTCCTGATCTCGGCGCTTCGCTGTTCCAGGAACGAGGGAGAAGTCGACAAAAAACACTCGTATGTTGGATTCGACACTTGCCAGGCAGCCTCCATAGCTTTTGGTGGTCCTTACCAGTGCAATTTCGCCTGTGTGGGTTACGGTGACTGTGAAGCCGCTTGTCCCTTTCACGCGATTCACATGAAGGACAACATGCCCGTGATTGATCCCGAAGCCTGTACAGGTTGCGGCGTGTGTGTCAGTAATTGCCCCAAGCAGGTGCTTCAACTTATACCCAAAGACTCACTTTGTTATGTTCCATGTAGTAGTCGTGACTCCGGTAAGGCTGTGACAAATGTCTGCAAATCTGGATGTATCCATTGTATGGCATGCACAAGAAAAGCCAAGGACGCGGTAAGTATGGTGAACGACCGCATAGAAATTGATTACGAAAAATGTGACGAACCAGCGGCCGAAGCTGGCGTGTGGGCCTGCAACCGTCAGTTCATATTCCGTTATACAGACTCCGAACGACAGGCTAGGGCAGTGGAAAGCATCAAGGCAGAGCAGGCCGCGAAGAAAGCTCTGGCCGCGTCCAAGAAAGCCCAAGAGGAAGGACTCCCGGAGTCAACTGAAGGGTAAAGGTTACTGAAAAATCAGGGGCCAACGGCTGCTTGAGTTAGCATAGCTTCTCCATGACAGAGTACGAAGAACACGCGGAGGACGGGTTGCCAAAAGGGTACATCTGCCGTGCCTCAGGATGTGATATGGGTCCAAACCAGTAGTTCGTTCACTAAAATTTACGTAATGGTTTGTGCGCGTAATCTCAATTCCACAGATGATAGTATATACTAGGCAAAGTTCTACATCCGATGCTGTCATGCGGTGAATGAAATTACCCTGCCATCATACATTTTACCGGGTTTATCAGTCTCCACGCGACCGCGACCTTCCACCAGGCTTTAGAGGTTCCAATGACAAGCAACAAAATATTCAAAGAAATGATGATCATAGGAATAGTGTCTGACACCCGCAACATGCAGCCCGTTGTAGTACTTAAGGAAAAAGGCGGAGAAAGGGAGCTTTACATTTGGATCGGACCGGTGGAGGCCATGGCTCTCCAGAGAGCTATTAACAAAGAAGTTTTTCAGCGTCCACTAACCCATGAGTTATTGAGAAACATAATGGATAAGACTGGGGTGAGTATCGAACATATCGAGATTGATGATCTCAAAGATCATACTTATTATGCTACTATTTATCTCAAAGACCCGCTCTCCAAACTCATTACTGTCGATGCCAGGCCGTCTGATTCCCTCGTCCTGGCTGCATGGACCGGAGTCTCCATTTTTGTTAGTGAAAAAGTCATTGTGGGAATGACACAAGTTGATCAGCAGGAGGTATCCAGGCAGAAAATAATTTTCACACAGCAAGACGTGGAGGGGACGGACGAGGAGTTAACTAAAATTCTTGAGAGAATTAATCCAGATGATCTAGGAAATGCATAGAAGGGTGAATTAGTTTTTGTGCCCGGTTTATCATATTGGGTTAGGCCGGTCATACGGCGTTAAGGAATTATTTGATAAGATCCGTTCTTGATAGTAATCACCGGGACTAAGAGAAACAGACGACAGGTGAAGTGTATGCTCAAGGAACCTTGGTCCTCTCCGAGGAAGGGACCTTTTAGGTTACTGAAATATTTTATAATGTCAGGCTTTTTGGTCATTGCTGTCGTTATGGTAATGCTGGGGATCTTTCTCTACACCAGAAGCGTGAACACTCTCCTGAAAAGTTCAGAGAATTATGCGAGGCTTCTGGCGGAGAATCTAAACTACAACATATTCATCGGATTCTATTCTCCCCTAAGAGCGAGGGGAGTCCCGATGGATCTTCGAAAATGGGATCAGTTCGGGGCGCTGGATTCCTTAATAAAAGACTTCACTTATGGCCTGAAGATACAGCGCATCAAGATTATAGACCGGCAGAGGAAGATTGTATACAGCACCGAGTACGATTTGATCGGTAAGTACGAGCCTAAGAATTCCCCTGTCGATGAAGCCCTTGGGGGCAAGGCTCTGACCCTCATTCGCCAGGAGAAAGCATCGGCTTCACAATGGTTCGGAAACTGGTTGGCCGACACATATTATCCACTCCGGGAAGGAACGGGAAATTACTGGATGCTCGGGGTAATTTACGGGGTGATTCAGATCAGCCAGGATGTTACTGATCAGTACGTCGCAGTCCAGCGATCCATTGTCGTCATAATCTTGGTTGCAGCGGGGTTAATGGCTTTTCTGTTTATTATGCTCACTCTCATTGTCCGCCGCGGGGAGCGTATCCTTCTGGAAAGGTCCAAGGAACAGAAAAGGCTTGAGGAGCAGCTCCAGCAATCGGAAAAACTGGCGTCAATCGGGCAGATGGTAGCTGTCTTGGCCCATGAGATACGTAATCCGCTTGGTATCATAAGGTCCTCTGCGGAAGTTCTGGTCAGGAAAGCCAACCCAGGCCCTTCAAGAATACAGAAACTTTGTGGAATAATTGTGGAAGAAGCTACGCGGCTGAGCGGCATATTATCTGATTTTTTAGACTTCGCTCGGCCCCGGTCTCCCAATCCTCAACCCGTAGATATGAAAGAGGTGGTCCACAGAGTGAAGAATAACCTGGACCACGAGCTACAGGCCAGGAACATTAAGTGGAATGATGATCAGTTGAATGGAACCGATTCAGTTATCCAAGGCGATCCAGATCTTCTCTACCAAGCTTTCTTGAATGTGACCATGAATTCCTTCGAAGCCATGGAAAACGGAGGAGCCTTGACAATAAGTTGTTCATCAGAGGGGGAGAGGATCCGAATTGATTTCGCTGATAACGGGCACGGGATTAAAGAAGAAGACGTAACAAGGATTTTTACTCCCTTCTTTACAACCCACGAAATGGGAACAGGACTTGGCCTCTCGGTCGTCTACAATATCGTTACGGCTCATGGTGGGCAGGTTGAAGTGAGAAGTGAGCAGGGAAAAGGAACTCTCTTCACGATCATTCTTCCACGGGACGGTCAGACCTTTGTATCAGACGGCATATTTCAGCGAGTGAAGTCATGACTACGGTCTTGGTAGTTGATGACGAAAAAAACTACCTTGTGGTGTTGGAGGACTTGCTCGCGGATGAGGGTTACGAAGTTCTTACTGCGTCTTCAGGTTTAGAAGCCCTGGAACTCATACAAAGGACTCCGGTACACACGGTCCTGTCAGACATTAAGATGCCGGGGATGGGAGGTATAGAACTTCTTGAAAAAATAAACGTTTTCGATCCGGACCTCCCGGTGATTCTCATGACAGCTTACGCAGAGGTTGACCAGGCGGTGGATGCCATGAAAAAGGGGGCTCTGGACCACATACAAAAGCCCTTTGACAATAGAGACGTGATGCGGGCAGTGGCAAGGGGTGTGGAAAAGAGATCACTACTGCAAAATATCAGGCATCTGGAAAGCGAACTGGGGAGTTTGTGGGGCAACATTATCGGCAAATCAAAGGCCATGGAGAAACTGTTCACTATCATGAAAAAGGTGGCTGATACCCCTACCACCGTCCTTATTTCAGGGGAATCC
>CAIXMD010000037.1 GCA_903920415.1 uncultured Desulfomonile sp. | reverse complement strand
GCTGTCGTATTCTATATGGCAGGGCAGAGAAAAAAAAGTACTTGACATAATATTAATATATAAATATATCTATAAACAAAGGATACAGTGAGCCCCGGTGGAGGGAACATGAAAGAATCAGGCATCACCCGAAGGAAATTCCTCATCGGTTCCGCAGCAGGCGGCGCTTCTCTCGTTGCAGCGTCCTACATGGGTTTCGACTCTTGGGCAGCTCAAAAAACGGTCTCCCAGGAAGTCAAAATCACTCCTACCCTGTGCGATGCGTGTGGTAATTGGTGCGCGATAAACGTCTACACTCGGGGTGGCCGTGTATGGAAGGCCGAAGGCAATCCGATTGCCGGCAACAATATGGGCCGAATTTGTGCCAAAGGCCATGGAATGTTGCACGAGGTTTACAATCCTGACCGGATCAAATCGCCATTGAAACGAGTGGGACCAGGCAAATTTGAACCTATCTCATGGGAGCAGGCGTACAGGGAAATTGGGGAGAAGGTTCGGGGTATATCTGAAAAATACGGTCCTGAATCATTGTTTTGGGTCCAGTATCCCGAAGGAAACGCCGACCTCACTTATCTCTTCATGAGGGCCTTGGGCTCTCCCAATGTCTTTTCTCACGGGACCACATGCTTTCTTCCAAGGAACATAGGCTGGTGGTTAACGGTGGGAAAAGCAAAGCCTGAGCACGATTTTGAGAATTCCAGGTTTGTCCTTTTCATCGGCCGGAACCCTGCAGCCGGATTGCAGTTGAGGCAATTACGAGATCTTGCAAGGGCGGCGGACAAAGGGGCACGCTTGGTGGTCGTTGATCCTCGATTCAGTGAAGCGGCGGTCTTGGGGCGCCACTGGATAAGAATTCGACCGGGAACTGATCTTGCCCTGATGCTGGCAATGGCCCATGTCATGATAGGGGAGGGCCTCTATCAGAAAGATTTTGTGAATAACTATACTGAGGGCTTTGAGGAATGGGCCGATAAGGTCAAAGATTGTACGCCCGCCTGGGCCGAAGAAAAGACCTCCATACCGAAAGAGGTTATTGTGAAGCTGGCCCGGGACTTGGCGAACGAGGCTCCAAAGGCTGTGATCCATCGAGGTTATCACGGCGCCATGGGAACCCAATACAAAAACAGCCTCCAACTCGTAAGGGCTGTGGCTTGTGTGAACGGTCTCTTGGGAAATTTCAACCAACTGGGAGGATTGTATTTTCCGCCGGATGTCAAACTCGGCAAGTTGGATCCGGAAAAACATCCTGTACCACCTGTAGTTGAAGGACCAATGGCTGATGGGAGCACGGACGAGGAACGTTATCCCCTTACGCCGAAAGGAATAGGAATAAGTCAGGCGATTCCTGAATTGGCGCTTCAGGGCAAGCTGAAGGCGGGCTTTGTGTATCATAATAACCCATTGAGGACAAATCCGAATCCGGCCAGGGTTATCGAGGGCTACAGGAGTCTCGAACTCCTCGTGAGTTTTGACTATGTGCTTTCTGAAACGGCATCTGTTTCTCATTACGTACTGCCTGAGTCTTACTATCTGGAGCGGGACGATGTGGTTCACACAAACCATTGTTACAGTTCAAAACAGGTGGCGATTCGGCAACAGGTCTTGAAACCCCTGTATGATACGAAACCATTGGCCGACATCCTTGTCGGGATTGCTCCCCATGTAGGTATCGGCAAGTATTTCAATTTTACTCTGGAAGAATACAATCGTGCCTCACTCGCGCCGCTTGGAGTGTCATTGGAGAGTCTTAAGAAAGAGGGTGTGATTGATCTCGGCGGCCAGTGGAAGCCGGGTGAGCCCACGTTCGCGACTCCGAGCGGGAAACTTGAGTTCGCCTCGTCAATATTGCGTGATCTTGGCCAGCCTGCAGTTCCGGAGTGGGAAGAGCCCTTGGTCATGCCTGACAGGAATGATCCGCATTCCTTCCGGCTGATCCACGGGAAACAGGGGCATCATACCCATGCCCGAACTGTCAATCAGCCGTACCTCAAAGAGATTACCACGATTAACGACTGGGGAAGAATCTGGATTCACCCTGACCGGGCAAGGGCTTTGGGGGTTAAAGACGGAGAGTGTATGACCATAAGCTCTTCGATCGGGAAGGGCAGGGCTAGAACAAAAGTTACGGAAGGCATCCATCCAGACTGTATTTTTTTGCCCAGCGGTTATGGAGTTTTTTCCAGGAGGCTTCAGACCGGTTTCGGTTATGGGATTTCTTATAATGATTTTCTTCCCACATATTTTGATCCTGTGCTCGGTCACATAATGTCCAATGAGATCATTGTAAGAGTTGAAAAGACCTGAATTTAGGCCCTGAGGCAAACCGGGGGCTGAAGATGGTACAGGTTTGAGCCTGAAGCTGTTGGGTCAACAAGGCCGGGATTGCTCCCGTTTAAAAGTATCAAAGGAATCCGACCATGCCGCGTTATGGAATTGCTGTAGATACCACCAAGTGTATCGGATGTCATGCCTGCCGGGTCGCGTGCCAGAACCAGAACGGCCTGGAATTCAAGGAAGCTTACAATTGGATTAAGCAGAGGGACAGGGGAAAATTTCCCGCTTTTGGTTCAGAATTTGTGCCCGTACAGTGCAATCACTGTGAAAAGGCTCCGTGTCAGAGGGTTTGTCCTACCGGAGCGACCTATACAACCTCGGAAGGTGTAGTACTGGTGAACCCCAAGACATGTGTGGGGTGCAAGTACTGCATGGAGGCTTGCCCCTACAAGGTTCGGATAGTGGAACATCATAAGGGTATAGTTGAGAAATGCAGGTTCTGCATTGAGCTGGTTCGCGAAGGAGGCGCCCCGGCCTGCGTCACGACTTGTCCCACGCAAGTGAGGATATTCGGCGACCTGGATGATCCCAATAGTGAGATCTCGCAGTTTGTAGCACAGCATCGGGCCCAGCCGCTGAGGCCCGATTTAGACACCCGTCCGAAAATATTTTACAGAAGGAGTTGACCATGGTTGAGAGTGCATGGGGTTGGCTCATCGTGGCATACCTGTTTCTCGCTGGAGCTGGATCAGGGGCCTTCATTGCAGCGGTTGCATGCGACCTTTTGGCTCCTGACTGGTCGAAAGCCCTTGCACGTGCGGGATCCCTTGCTGCAGGGCCTCTGGTTGCAGTGGGAACTGTCTGTCTGGTCTTAGACTTGGATGCCGGCCTCTGGGAGCCGTGGCGCCAAATTTATCTTGTAAACAACCTTAGTAGCATGATCACTTGGGGTGTTCTTATTCTCGCTTTGTTCATACCGATTGCTTTGCTCTATGCAGCGGCTTTGAATGAGATTACCTTTGTGGGACGAATCGCAAGTAAGTACACCCTGTATCTAGGAGGTGTCGGAAGCTTCCTGGCTGTCTCGACGGCCGCTTACACGGGAGTGCTGATAGCCGTTGTTAATGGTGTCCCTTTTTGGAACACTCCGTTGATGCCTTTGCTGTTTATGGCTTCGGCAATGTCCACCGGCTTGGCAGTTGCCATGATAGGGGCTGCCGTCATTGACATCAGGACCATTAAGACTCTTTCCAATTTCGCCCTGGGCCACGTAATTTTCCTGGCTGTGGAAGCGGTCGTCCTCATGATGTTTGTTTTCATGTCCCTCACGCGTTCCACAGAAGCCGCCATGTCTGCAAGCATGCTTATCTCCGGTGTCCTTAGCCCGTATTTTTGGGTGCTGGTAGTGGTTCTGGGAATCCTGATCCCCTTTGTGCTCAGTATTGTTGAATACTATGAATACGGGGAAATGCCCAAATCCCTTGTTGTAGGAGCCGATCTCCTGGTGCTGTTGGGAGGCATGAGCCTCAGAGCACTGATAATATTTTCGGGAACACCCCCGCAAGTCGTATAATTCTCGAGAAATTATCAGTCGGTTTTTTGCAGATCGACCCAAGGCTTTTCACAATGACTGAAACTTCTGAGTCAGGCTGATAAGCGAAATCCTCCCAAGTATCTTATTGAGATTGAGGTCTGAGGAAGGAAGAAAAGCGATGAATGACGAAATTAGAGACAAGGCGTTGGAAAATGAGGCCGTCGATATGTCCCCGGGAATACCGGTTCAGTCTGCCGAAACGCCTACAAGTACAGGGAATGAACAAGAAGAATCGAATGCTTTGAACAATAAGAGAGGCCGCTTGATTACCGCCTCACTGGTGGCCACTGCAATACTCTCAGTGATTGCCCTCCTTGTGGCAGGAATTTTTCAACTTACGGCCAGGTGGATGTTAGTCTGTCCCACGGACCTCCCGGTAAATGATCCGGCACCCATCCTGTGGAAGGATGTGGTGTCCGAGAAGGTCGCGTCAAGAACCCTCGGGGTTCCGGAAAAGCTATTGACCGAAGTAGGGCTCAAGGTATCGGGACCCAAGAATTCAGCAACTGAGGCAGGGGATGAAAACAAACCATAGCGACGGGCTCTTCTCGTAAGGAGACCGGAGACAATCGGAGGATTTCCTGTGTACTAGAACGGAACTTCCCAAAACCCTTACAGGGTATTCTTGGAAATGCCCCCCACGCTTTGTAATGAATAGTATAGAAAGGCGATTCACCTATGAAAGAACCTGATTATGCGAAAGGATTCTGGAACCCATACGTGGCCGGGATAGCCCTCGGCCTGGTCTTATTGGCAACCTTTTATTTGATGGGAACAGGTCTGGGCGCTTCGGGAGCCATCGCGAGGACAGCCGCTGTTATAGCTCACAATGCAGCTCCGCAGGCGGTTGAAAACCATGCCTATTTCAAGGAGTTCTACAAGCCCGGTGCTAAGAACCCATTTGTGAACTGGATGGTGGTCGAAGTGGTGGGGGTTTTTATCGGTGGGCTTGTTGCCGTCATCACCGCACGTCGATTCCGCCCTGGAGTGGGTAGAGGTCCTCATGCAGGAGTCTTCCTGAGGCTTGCACTGGCTTTCCTAGGTGGAATAGTTGGAGGAATAGGTACTCGCTTTGCTATGGGGTGCACAAGCGGGCAAGCTTTGAGTGGGGGCGCCACCATGGCCCTCGGTAGCTGGGTTTTTATGATGATAGTCTTTGCTACCGCCTTCACGGCAGCATACTTTGTCAGGAGGGAATGGTCATGACAGGACCTCTGTTTCTGCAAGGGGCATTCAGCTACGAGACAAGCCTCTTGATCGCCTTGATCATCGGGTTTTTCTTCGGGTTCGTGCTGGAGAGGGCAGGATTCGGAGACTCACGGAATCTTACAAGTATTTTTTACTTCAGAGATATGCGGGTCCTACGGGTAATGTTTTCGGCCCTATCCACGGCCATGGTAGGGTTGATTTTTTTAAGCTGGGTCGGTTTGTTCGACTACTCCATACTCCTTGAGTATTCACTCTTGGAAACCTATCTCTGGCCCCAAGTGGTCGGTGGAATTTTGTTCGGCCTGGGATTCGTGGTTGGCGGGTATTGCCCGGGAACAGCAGTGGTGGGGTTCGTGTCGGGCAAGTTGGACAGCATTGTTTTTCTTCTGGGCATGATCGTAGGAATCTGGATATTTGCTGCCGGTTTCCCCTTGTGGGGTGCTTTTTACTTGAGTTCCGACCTGGGTCGAATAACTCTGTGGCAAGTATTCGGCACTTCGAAAGAGACTATGGCTGCAATAATACTGGTGATGGCGCTCGTAGCCTTTGTTCTTGCACGTCTGGGAGAAAAGTGGCGTCCTTACGATAAATAATGGTGCCGAGGACGAGGGTTTCGTGGTAAGAAATGGTCAATCGACATGAAGGAGGTATGATTGATGGGAAAGATCATTCGCTTGGCTGTAGTTACCACGGTTCTGGTAGCATTCGCATTGGGAACGGTTGCAGTGGCTGCCGAATTCTATGTAGTCAAGGATGCCTCGGGTAAGGTATCGATTATCGATCAGAAGCCCGCTGACGCAAAATTGATCGTTAAGGGGCCGTTTGCCACCAAAGCCGAAGCTGAGAAGTCGATGGGCAAGGCGGAAGGTACTGCCAAAAAGCCTGTAAAGCTTCCTGACAAAGGCTGCTAAGGAACTCCGATAATGGCTGTTTTGACCGACGGAGTGAGCTGTAGGCCGCTCCGGCGGTCGATCAAACTCCCCGCACTCATTCCTCACACTCGAGCCTACCCCCATGAATAAGCGTTCTTTTCTGAAGTACGGGCTCCTGAGCCTTTCCAGTGCTGTTGTCGCTATGGGGACCTGGGGAATAGCCAAATTTGTTTTTTTCGATTCGGGACGGAAAAAAAGAAGAGAGTTTTCCAAAGAAGTTCTGTCCAGGCTGCAACCCGATGTTCCGATGCATCTACCGGAAGCCGGCGCCTGGCTCGTTAAACGGAGAGACGACGACCAGATCACAGCCTTTGACGACCGCTGTCCCCATCTGGGGTGCCGTGAAAACTGGAATTCAGAACGGATGCTTTTCGAGTGTCCTTGCCACGGGAGTGAGTTCGACCTGGAAGGCAACGTCAGGAGAGGGCCCGCATCCCGCCCTATGATGCGGCTATATATGATAGGACAGGATGGCAACAAGCTGCGCCTCCATGATAAGCCCCCAAGTTCGTGATGCCATGGAGCCTTGAAAAAGGTAGCCGAGTTTGACGACTTTCCTGTGGCATCCCGGAGTCAATGGTCTAGACGGAAACGATCTCACGAGAGCGATAGACCTGGTACTTTCATAATGCGAAATGATATGAAATGACAAGAGGCTCTCTGACTAAGTTTATTCTCCATCTCCATCCCCGGTTGGTTCCCGAGGCATCCGCAAAAGTAAGGTTCACGTGGTGCCTTGGAGGAATTGCGTTGTGGATGTTTCTCTTAGAAACCGCAACCGGTGTCCTTTTAATGCTTCACTACATTCCATCGGCTACCGGGGCGTATGGTTCGGTGCAGCATATCACTCATGTAGTCTCCTACGGTTTTTTACTGCGAAACATCCATTACTGGTGCGGGCAGGTGATGGTGGCGCTGGTGGTTCTGCACATGGCCAGAGTCGTTGTCACCGGATCCTATGCTCCTCCGAGAAGCCTGAACTGGCTTATCGGAACCTCATTGCTGATGTTTACTTTATTGGTTGATTTCACCGGTTATCTGCTCGTCTGGGATGATAGGGCCCTATGGGCGTGGACCATAGCCAGGAATCTTGCGGAAACCTTCCCTATGATCGGGCCGTTATCCGCGTCGCTTCTGTTCGGGGCCGGAGATGTAGGTGATTCGATTTTAGTGAGGTTATATGCTTGGCACGTCTTGTTCTTGCCAGGGATAATGATTGTGGTAATGGGATGGCATTTTTGGCGTGTGAGAGCAGATGGCGGCATTTCCGTTCCGCTCTGACGTGCTTAGTTTAGAAAGGTTACGAGAGGCCAAATAATGAAGGTTTTGGATTTTCATATTCATATGGGTAGGCGTGAGCATCTCACACCGCATTTCATAGCCTATTATAAAGAGGTGCTAAGCCAGGACGTACTGGAATTGATGGATGGTATCACTCCCCAGGCCTTCAATGACTACTTGGCAAGCGAGGGGGTCGAGAAGGGGGTGCTTCTCTGTGAATATTCTCCGTTTGCAACAGGTGTTATTCCAAGCGAATTTACTGCTCAGTTCTGTAGAAATACTTCACGCCTCATCCCGTTTGGGTCAATTGATCTGGATTCGAAAATCGACGCCGGCATGCAGACAGAGAAGTGCATAAAAGAACTCGGTTGCCGGGGATTAAAACTATTGCCGTCATATGGCCGCTATTACCCGAATGATCCTAGAATACTTCCGGCGTACGAGGCGGCTCAGACCTTGGGAGTGCCGATCATGTTCCACACGGGCACTTCGCTCTTCCCGGGTACAAGAGTGCGATATGCGAATCCCCTCCTG
>CAIXMD010000036.1 GCA_903920415.1 uncultured Desulfomonile sp. | reverse complement strand
GATCCCGTACTGGTTACGTATGGGTTCAGCAAGGACAAGCGACCGGATCTCAAACAGTTCATTTTATCTTTGCTGTGCGTGGAAGGCAATCTTCCTTGCCACGCAGCAGCAATGAAGAATCATGAGGCGGTGATGAGGTACTGTATCTTTGCAAAGGTTGTGTGGTTTGAGAGAGGCAATCAGAAGGGAACAAGAGGCAGGTGATCCACTGATTAGGATCATAATCGGAGTTTAAGTTGTCAGTCAGGAGGGGGGAACTGGAACATGCGGGTGGATCAAGAAGAATCAAATCGGATTTGAAATCTTTTTTGAAGCGATGCGGCGATATCTGCTTTTGTTATACGTGCATTTCGCCAAGCCTCCAGCAATCGAAAGGCCAGGTTTTTTGCTGAGCCCAACCCATTTCGGAAATCCTTTGTAAGCAGGCTAGCCTTGGAGATCAGTTGGGCAAGAAGATGAGCGATCTGCAATAGGAAGTAGAAGATTTTTGCAGAGTTGGGATGATTGGTGTAGGCATGCTCCAGTTCATATCCTCCCTTTTTTTGTACATTGAATCCCTCGTTTTCAATTTTCCATCGCATCCTCCCTCCGTCATTTGACAATGTCGTAATATTCTTACAAGAGACGCGGTAGTTGGTTACCCACTTGAACTTCGTCGTTTTCTGCCCCTCGGGTTTGGTTTCCAAGCACTCGATCACGGATAAGGTGTGTTCCTTCTTTTGGGAATCGACATAAGCAATATCATCGGCCCAGCGGAAGACCTGTTTGATTTGTGCGCCTTTCCCGGTGTACCAAACCAACCGGTTCTCGGGTTGTAATTTGGACAGCGCATCAAACTCCTCGTTCACAGAGGACAAATCGTTGTCCTTGAGAACGATCATGAACTTCCAGCCGCAAGACTGGCATAGCTCAAAGGTCGGTCCCCCAGCAAAGAGACCGTCCATCGATAAAAGGATTGGTAGCCGTGGAAACCTGTTTTTGAGTCGATCCGCCAGTCGGTAAAAAGCTTTGAGTTCACAATCCTGTTTGGTTGCCTGGTCTCCGTGGTTTTCGATAAACTCAGTCATCAGAGAGAAGGCGAAGCCGTTGGAGGTGACAAGTTTGGCTTCCAGGACGGGGTGGTAGTAAAGGGTCTTTCCCTTGCTGGTACGCGTAAGACAATGAGAACAGTGGCGGCGACTGAAACTGATCGTGCCTGTTCCATCGATGGCCACGATGAAGTGGACCCCCAGCAAGCGATAATTGTAGAGGACCTTCTTACGAATGAGGGTTTCGGTCATTCCGGTCACGACCGTCTGAACTTGATCGGCATTCAGATTCGAAAAGGTCGCATCCAGAGTGTCGCCATGGGGAAAACACTCCACGCCAAAGAGCGTCTGGAATTTATGGATCGACGGACCGTTTCGAAGCAACAAGCCAAGCTGCCGTCTTGCTTTGAGGTGAAAAAGGTACATCGTGACACCGGCGAACGTAAGACTTGCGAGAGGGTAAATAATCTTGAAGGGATTTCGGGGGTCGGTGACGTGGGCAAACAGCGAGGAAAAACCACCAAAGAAATGGCTGATGGTACTCGTCAAAGCACAAATTAACCTTTGTTGCTCTTCCTGAGCTTTTTCTTCGAGGTTAAAAACTCCTTCTGCGCCTGGGACACCTCTGCCATAAGGTGCTTGAGAAGCTTTCCTTCTTGGACCCATTTCTCCACCTCCTGACGAAGTTCTACCGGGACATATAAGGTACGGGTGCGATTCTCTTCCTTCCAGGTCAGGAGCGCCACCTCGTGAAGAGGACCTTCTTGAGCACATCGGCACCGAGGATTGCCACACCGTTTTTTGGTAAAACTGAAGGAGCCTTGCACAAAGGGTTTTATCTGTCGGAGGCGCTCCAGAGCTATCTTCCCTCGTTCATTTGTCATTAGCGGGCGTGTCATATTTGAAAGTATATATACTTTCCATATTATGTCAATAGAAAAATGAACATTGCGAAAAAATAATTTTCGCTTCGTGGACTAGGTAAAGCAAAAGCAGGATGGTAGTGAATCAGAAACGCGAAAAATATTCACTCTTCATTGCTGAGGCACAGGCATACTATCTTTAATTTTCCTTGACAGTCAAAAAAAATCGGGTAGTATTTTCCGGCACCGAAGATGTGGGTTCAGTCTGCCTGAAGTCATAAATGATCCCCAAAAGAATCCGGCAGGAGGGGTTGTCGATGTGCAGGTAGAACGGCAGAAGTAGCGACCGCATCAAGAAATCTT
>CAIXMD010000035.1 GCA_903920415.1 uncultured Desulfomonile sp. | reverse complement strand
TTATTCGGTTTTCCCCATTGAAAACGAGTTGATGGGCGCTCTTATTGGACAGTTCGTCCAGAAACATGTTCCGAGACCACGGAGTCCCGTAAGATCCCCTTTCAATGGCCATGACCTGATCGAGATCTGCAGGCTGCATAACTCTTGTTTGAAGACCGCAGCACTTCTCCATAACATCACCGTGGGGATCTCAGCTTAGGAAACACAGGACCAAACTGGTCCCTAGTGCTACCAAAAACCCCATTATAAATAAAACTGCGTGAGGCCTTTGTTCAAGTCCTACCAAGAGATCCAATGCGCCGAGGAGTGGAACCAGGTAAAACGCCGTTCCTGCAGCTCTTATCACAGGGGGTGGTATCAGAGGCACTATCCAAGTCAAAATGAGCGCGCCGCCCAGAGTGACCGTAACGAGGAACAGGAAGGCAAAGCAGTATCCCAGGGCCAGAGCTGAACCAAAATAAATGAATACAGCCCTGTCCGCCCCCTCGGCCTGTATTTTCTCAGCATGGGGGGCTATCCTACCCACGTACTTCCTCAGTAAAACGTCCAGCCTGGTCCCAAGAAAAGATACGGGGAAAAGAAGGAGAAAACTCATCAGGACCACGGGCAATAAATCTACCCCGGTCTCAGATCTAACTGCAGCAGAGACAGAGGAAACGGCTATGGAAGCAAGTGTAACGTCCGGACCAATGAAGCCGCCCAAAGGTGGACGTCTGAGCCAGAGCATCTCAAAAATGAGGCCAGAAGCAAGTCCTGAGTTGAGGTCTCCCACTATCCATCCGACAAGCGGAGCAGCTACGATGGGCCTGGAGATCATCACCTGAAATATCTGGAACCTGTCCAGCCACAGCAGACCTCCCACGGCTCCGGTAAGAAGAACCTCTCTCATCATGGCGCACCACTCCCAGTATCGGGCTTGAAACCCGATACCTCCAACTTGCTTAAGGAATCCTGGTATTGAAAAACTGGAAACTTGGTCAGGTGGTGGGAAAACATCGGAGAACTTCAAACAAATCCAGGGGCTTCTCAAAAGGTACGCTCTGTATATTGATCTGGACTCCTTGTTCCAGTATCATTCTCAGATCCATAAGGCTCTCTTCTCCCACCATGACGGTCTTGCTGAGGCATACCGTGACGTTGTTCGTCCTGAGGTTTCCCAAGTTCAAGTGGGTGAACTGCACACCGGCTCTTATCAGTCTGAGAGCATCTTTAGGGCTATCGACAAGGACAATTCGCCTTACTTCATTGTCCATCGGGTCCAAGAGCAACGAAACAGCTCCTTCCACGCTTTCTATAATAAGATCAACAGAATAGGGAATAGCGGACTGCATGATCATCTTTTGCAAGTAATCTTTTGCTACGGTATCATTTGCAATCACCAGTTCCTGGGCGCGTGTCGAAGGAAGCCAGCCCTCAAGGATTTGCCCATGGACCAGCCGGTCGTCCACCCGAACAAGCACTATGGGCATTCACACACTCCTGGGTGAAGGAACAAGACGGCTTTCAAGAGGGCCTTCCACTGTTATTTCTCCTCCCAAGCCTCTGCCTCAAGACTTCCCCTGCGAGATAAATATTCTCCTTGCCTGCATCCGAGGCCAATTTTGCCAGCGAACGCAGGTCGTGGTCACCTCTATAGTTAATAGCCTTAATTATCATGGGAAGATTGAGACCGGTCACAACTTCGACTTTCCCATCCTCAAGGAAGGACAGGGAAAGATTTGTGGGAGTTCCACCGAAAAGATCGGTCAATATGAGAACACCTTCTCCACGGTCAACGCTCTTAATGGACTGCCCAACTCCGTCCCTGAGTAAATCCGGGGAGTCGGTAGGGTCAATGGAATGAGCTAATACAAGCTCTTCCGAATTCAAACCGATGAGACGAGCTGTATTGATGAACTGCGCACCAAGCTCTCCGTGAGTTAATATAAGGATTCCAATCATTGTTGAATTTTCCTGTGAAAGTGCGGTCAGGCGTAGTAGAACTACGCCCCCAGTCACCTTAGAAAGGAGTGGATGGTTCACTTAGAGCTTTGTGTCCACTACTTGCCGTCTCAACTGGCTTCTCGGTTGGAACGGCCCCCTCATCTACAATCCCCAATTTTCTTAAGCATCAGGCTGCTATCTCTCTGTGCCGCACTTCCACACTCTTATACCCTTTGAGCGTAAGAGATTCAGCAATACGATCCGCCACTACCACTGAGCGGTGGCGTCCACCGGTACATCCTATTGAAATAGTAAGGTACTGCTTCCCTTCCTTTATGTAAAGAGGTAAAAGAAAAACCAACAATTCTTCCAGTTTTTCCAGAAACTTCTTTGTCGTCTCGTTTGAACAGACCCATTCGGCCACTTCTGGATCACGGCCATCTTTGTTTTTCAGGTTATCAAGAAAGTAGGGGTTTGGAAGAAAGCGGACATCCAGCAAAAGGTCCGACTCCATAGGAAGCCCCTTCCCGAACCCAAAAGAGTTGACCACAATCTTGAGGACATCATTTCGGGAACTCTGGAAAATTTTCCGGACCTCCTCACGCAACTGATGTACTGTCATGTCGGAGGTGTCTATAACCCAGTCTGCCCGTTCCTTGATCTCTCGCAATTCACGGCGTTCCTTGTTGATGCCGTCCGACACATTTCCAGCGTCTGCCATGGGATGTTGCCGACGGGTTTCGCTGTATCGACGGATAAGCACTTCATCCCTTGAATCCAAAAATAGAATCTCAAGAGATGCGCTTTTCGACTCAATAGAGTTTAAAACCTCAGAGTAATGGTTGGACAATCTCCTCTGTCTTGAGTCTATCACCAGGGCCAAGTGAGTGAGTTCGCCGCCTCTCGAATCGGTCAGTTCCAGAAGCTTGGGGAGCAAATCGAGAGGCAGGTTGTCCACACAAAAGAACCCGATGTCCTCGAGCGTATGAGCAACTGTGGATTTTCCTGACCCCGAAAGTCCTGTAACTATGACTATTTTCTTTTTAGTCAAAGTGCTGCCTTTTCTCTCTCTATTAATGCCTATGCGTTCGGCAAGAATATCTGGTTGATTAAGCCGACCATATCACGGCTTGATTCGTTGATCAATTAAGGTCTGAAATAGTGTAAGGCATAAAAAAGAGTTGACAAATGTTAACACATATTATAATTCCAATATCCATATATAGAAAATGCTCTGGGAGGTCATATGGAGTCCGGAATTCGCAGCCTTATCGTCCTGTGTATTGTAACTACTCTGCTTGTGTTGGGAGGGCAACCTCTTTCTCACGCGGCCGATCCGGGTCTAGCCGCAAACATTTTCATGTATCCCAAGCCCTATAAAATCGGCGATCTGGTCCTCAAGACATCTTCCGGACAAACAGTTTCGTTGCAGGATTTTCGTGGAAAAGTGGTGATTCTCCATTTCTGGTCGATCAACTGTCCTGCTTGCCGAATGGAAGAGCCTCTACTGGAACAACTCAAGAGGAGTTACGGCCCGGCTGGTCTGGAAATTCTAGGGGTAAATCTTGTGGACTCTCCCCAAGCGATAGCGAGCCACACAGCCGGTAATCAGCTTACGTTCAAAATTCTATTTGATGGAGGCCGGGGTTTTAGTCTGAAGGTAGTAAATATGGCGGGCAAGAGTACTGCCTTTCTGGTGAATCCTATGCAGGAGGCCATCCTGGAAGTGCCTGGATTTCCCACTTCTTATATTGTAGATTGCAGGGGTAGTGCGGTAGGTTATAGTGTCGGACCAGCACGCTGGGATAGCGGGTATGCCGTGACACTTATCCAGAAGCTGATTGCTGAGACGAAAACATGTCTCATGGGGAGTTCTCCTCAGGGAGAGAAAAGATATTCGATGCGATAGGCTTTCTTGAGTTGAATCTTTAGCTGTGATGACATTGTGATACTCATGTTTAGAAAAAGGAGGGGGTGCTGAGTCAGCTTAGGCATAGTCTTTCTTGGACTCTGTTCGTGAGTACCGTCGGCACCGGTGCTTTTCGTTTTCCCTTGACAATATCTTTTCCCATTGATAGTGCTTAACAATGTATTATAGGCGCGTAGCTCAGGGGGAGAGCATCACCTTGACGCGGTGAGGGTCTGGGGTTCAAATCCCCACGCGCCTACCATGAGAGGCGTAAGGGAGTTTTCCTCCAGCAAAGTATCCGACAAGATAAGGATGGATATAAATTCTATGGTGGCCAACTGGTTGAAGGACGCAACCGCCGTGATTATGCTGAACTTGCAAGTATGAAGCCCTCCATCGAGATCGAAATTTCAGGGAAAAACAAGTCTTACCCGGCTGGCATAACTCCGGCTGAAATCCTGAGGGACAATTTCGTAGAGAATCCTGTAGATGTCCTTGCAGCGGACATGAATGGAAAAGTCGTGGATCTTTCCGCACCTTTGATGGATTCGGGGAGGCTCGATTTCGTGAGTGTTCGGTCCTCGAGGGGAATGGAGATTCTTCGCCACTCGGCTTCCCACGTAATGGCACAAGCGGTCAAAGAACTTTTCCCCGATGTAAAGGTCACGATTGGTCCAGCTATTGAGGATGGATTCTACTATGATTTCGACACCCCTCGTCCTTTCACTCCTGAGGACCTCGAAAAGATAGAAAGCCGCATGACTGAAATTGTGAAGAGTGGGCTCCTTTTTCGTCGTATGGTGATGCCCAAAGAAGAGGCGATACTGTACTTTCGAGAAAAGGGCGAGACGTATAAGGTAGAATTGATCGGGGGAGTTGATTCCGAAGATGTAAGCCTTTATTCACAAGGAGAATTTACGGATTTATGCCGAGGTCCTCATGTTCCACATTCCGGATTCATAAAGGCATTCAAACTTACCAAGGTTGCAGGGGCGTACTGGCGGGGGGATGAACGTAATCCCATGCTCCAGAGGATTTACGGCGTAGCATTTCCGTCTAAGGAGGACCTGAAAAATTATCTTTACCTAATTGAAGAAGCTAAGAAGAGGGACCATCGCAAGCTGGGTAAGGAGTTGGACCTTTTCTCCATATCCGATGAGGCGGGGCCCGGCCTGGTGATATGGCATCCGAAAGGGGCGATGCTACGATACCTGGTTGAGGAGTTCGAGAGGACCGAACACTTTAAGCGCGGATATCAAATGGTCCAGGGACCGCAACTCCTCAAGAGAGATCTCTGGGAAAAATCCGGTCATTTCGAAAACTACCGTGACAATATGTATTTCACCCGGGTGGACGAGGTCGATTACGGTATAAAACCCATGAATTGCCTCTCCCACATGCTGATTTACAAATCAAAGATCCGTTCCTACCGAGATTTACCTTTAAGATACTTCGAATTAGGGACGGTACTCCGACATGAAAAAAGTGGAGTCCTGCACGGTCTGATGCGTGTGAGACAGTTTACTCAGGATGATGCGCATATACTTTGTACTCCGGGACAGCTCAATGAAGAAATCCTGGGTATAATAAATTTCGTGCGTGAGGTAATGGGTATTTTTGGGTTTGAGTACACAGTCGAACTCAGCACTCGTCCGGAAAGATCAATTGGTTCCGACGAGGATTGGGAGCGAGCCACCCATGCTCTCGAAATGGCCTTGATGGAACAAGGAGCCGACTACGATGTGAATGAGGGTGATGGAGCATTTTACGGGCCGAAGATTGACATAAAGCTTAAGGACGCCCTGTCACGTCTGTGGCAATGTGCTACTATTCAATGCGATTTTACTTTACCTGAAAGATTCGGACTTCATTATGTAGATTCTGACGGCGAGCGTAAACGGCCTGTGATGATCCACCGTGTCGTGCTGGGGGCAATAGAGCGCTTTATAGGCATCCTGATTGAACACTATGCTGGAGCCTTTCCGTTGTGGTTGTCACCTGTCCATGCGGTAGTCATGACCATCACAGACCGACAGCACACCTATGCGCGTGATGTGAGCGATGCTCTCAGGAAAAATGGACTCCGGATTGAAGAGGATCTTCGCAATGAGAAAATCGGCTTGAAGATACGGGAAGCTCGTAACCAAAAAATACCATACATGATAATCATAGGTGACAAGGAGATGAATGGCCGCACTCTCGGCGCAAGAAAAAGAGGCCAAGAGCGTACGGATGATCTTTCCTTGGAGCAATTTCTGACCATGCTACATGAGGAAATTGCCACACGTTCTTGAACGAACTAAAAGTCATGACGCATTATTACAGGGGGTTTTTGATGTTTAGGGTGCTTTGTTCATGAAAGGACGACCCAGAACTAACGTTATCGCGGAACCTAAGGTCAGAGTGAACCAAAAGATTCGTGCTCCCAAAGTGCGGGTTATTTCTCCTGACGGGGATCAGCTCGGGATCTTGGATGTTCTTGATGCTCTTCAAAAGTCGGATGAGTTCGGTCTGGATCTGGTAGAAGTTGCTCCCAACGTGGATCCACCCGTCTGCAAGATCATGGATTATGGGAAATATCGCTTCGAAGAGAGCAAGAAAGAGCACGAACGCAAAAAGAAACAGGCCATTGTGGTGGTCAAAGAAGTAAAACTCAGACCAAAGACCGAGGATCATGACCTGAACTACAAGGTCAAGCGGCTAAAAAGTTTTATCCAAGAAAGTTTCAAGGTGAAGGTTACTATAATGTTCCGAGGACGGGAGATCACCCACCCGGAACAAGCTAGATTGCTTATGGATAAGCTTATGGAACTGGTGGGAGATGACGCGCTTGTGGAACAGCCCGCAAAGTTCGAAGGCCGAAACATGACCTTGATCCTAGGTCCAAAATGATGATCTGTACTATTTTCTACAGCATCTGAAATATACTCCTCAGAAATGAAAGAGATTTCGTTGGGGGACTCTCCTTCGTCTGTCCAATACTCTTGATACCGCCGGCCTTGCAATGTCATCAATTTTGTGAAGAACCGGTATCAATAGCGAAGTTTCGCCTTGCTATTCGCCATAAATCATAAAAAAATCGGTATGATACCGAACTACCATTCAAAAATCTTGAAAAAACAAGAATGCCGGCAGCGGAGGGCGTCCTGCATAGTTATCAATTTTATGGCAAGGAATAAATTCCTCCCTCATCAAGTCATCTCTTTGTCCAGGGCCCATGGACCTAAATATCAACTAGAATATTGATAAAATCATATAACATTTTCATTTGACACATAATATTATATCTGATATTGCCCATATGAGAACGCAATTCGGGGTTATTCATGTTTTCCAGACCATCAGGACGCGCCGCCGATACCGTGAAATTACCGAATCACACACTCCTTTACGGGATAGTTCTCGCTGCCGTAGGAATACTGGTAACTCTTGGTTCTTTGACGCGTCTTTACGAATTGAGAGAGTTTTTTCCACTAAGACTTCCCGAGCAGGTAAATGAATTTATTTTGAGTTATGTCCCTTTCATATTAGGCACTTTTATCACAACTGTGGCGGCACTGTCAGGGGCAATAGTCGGGCTGAACTGGATTTTTTCCGGGCTCGGTCACATGTCTCGTCTACGAGTTTCTCTTCGGTACGGTGGAGACTATTATCGTCCGGAAAATGTTTCGCTCAGTCTCAAAGAAGGCAAAATAGGATCTTACAATCGAGCCCCGTCCGTGATTTTTTTTCTTCTAGGCCGGCTTTGGTCCAATGCACGTTATATTTCTGAAATATCTGGCCAGATTGTCCGATGGAACGTTCGTTTTATATGGAAAGCGCTGGCCATCGGAATCGTGATTCACTTTTTGTTCAAGTTCCTGGAGTTCCTGCCGCCATATCTCTCAAACCTGGGGCTCGGAACCGGATACGTTCTGCCGTCTCCGATGCCCTTTTACAACCTATTGCTTGTAGTATGCGTGCTGAAGTTCATAATTGCTCTGAGCCTGATACCATTGAGAAAACCATTTGTCGGCCGTGAAATGGACTCCATGATAGTGGAGGGAAAAGGCCATCCGTCGGTTTTTTTTGCCATGCTTGAAGAAGGCTCCAAAATTTTTGCCAATAGGGGTTTTCCTAACAGAATTTCCAGATCGAAGCCTCTTGTATGTGATGATGGAGAGACGCTTATCGGAACACTGATCGAGAGCTTTCCCCAGTACGTAAGGACTACGTGTCGACCGGCCGCTCTTCTCAGCTTGCTTCTGGGATCAATAATGGTTCTGGTAGGTTTTCTGCAAATCATCCTTATGCAATATCCTAACTTTTCAGTGGGTTTTGAGGATTTTTTTCGGCTTTACCTAGTCAACCTTATAGTAGACATCTTGCTTAGCGTTGCCTTAATCCTTTTCGGAAAGGGCTTTCTTGATCAAGCCCATTCGCTTATGGCTGTCTACAGGTTTAGGTCGAGTCTCGTTTACGTCGAGGCAAAGGGTGATTTCGAGCGCAAGATAATCCCGGACCTGAAGGGAATTGTTTCCGCTGAGCGTTTATTCAATCCGCTTAGCCGGTGTGCCTTTAACGTGAGATATTTTTCTGCGGAATCTGTCTCTGAATCCATAACCCCTGAAGGTGTCCGTGAACTCGTCGCCCTTGAGACCTCGGGACGTCTTGCAAAAGATGTTGGAAGGCTGAAATTTCTCCCATTCCAGGTAGACTTTGTGGAGAGATACCCTTCCTCGTGGAAGCCCGATGAAGATTCGGCTGAAGAAGTGGATGAGCAGTTGATCGCTGCAGAAGAGCCTGCAATAGAAATTGAGGAGCATCTCGCCGGCGCCGCCGTCTCGTCGGGAGCATGCAGATGATGTCAAGAAGAAAGCTTTTTGACTTTGGAAACATTCAGAGTATCTGGGAATCATTAGTAGTAATTCGAGATTGTTCGGCCGGTCCAGAAAAGCGTTTCTGTGAATCCGGGCCGACGGCGGCAATATTCGGCGAGGGCGTGGGTAATAAGCTGCGGTGTGACGCTAGCGGTCCGGATTGTATGCAGTAATCGGCTGTGATAAAATGGAGTTTCGGTTCCGTCTATTTCACAGTCGTTGTATCGGCTGGACAGAACAATGATCCCACGCTCCTGCTTCAGCGCTGATGAGGTGAGCAGATGAGGTCTTCGCTCTTAAAGGTTATAGTTGCCGCGTCAAGTATTATCATCCTTGTGACGGCGGTGCCCGGTTTCGGGGATGACTATCTTGTAATTAAGAAAAAGAGTGGTCCCACTCAAAAAATTCCATTAAATTTTCCTCCCGACCAGATCGAATCGTTGCACGTAGAGTCTGTTCCACGGACGGGCGGTGTTCCGTCAGGACAGCCGACTGAAGTTGAACAGCCAGGGGACACCTCCCAGCTTGAAAAGCCTCTCGAAGGGAGGCCAGGGATGCTGCCGTCAGGTCCCATGATAATGAGGCAGGGGACTGAGGCTGCTCCCCAGAGGCCTTATTCACAAGATGATGACTCGGTTCGGAAAACGGAAAGACCCCAAGGCACTACGGGGCCTTCGCCAGCTCGTACCGCCATGCCTGTCTCGGCCGCAAAGGGCCTTTTTACAGTGAATATGTACCAACTTCCGGATAACGTAAGAGCGTTGCCTGATTACAGTGCGTTGAACCCTAAGAAGACGGTCACAACAGGTAGTATCAATCTGGAACCTGGGAAAGGGGCCAACGAACCATCGGGGCTGCCTGAAAATGCGGATGGTCTTGGTATGAGGTTCATGGGAACGTTTATGGTTTCTGGAGAGGGCATCTTCAAGTG